>NZ_JBNCAB010000032.1:0-73082 GCF_049805555.1 Burkholderia sp. DN3021
TTTGGATTAAAAACCCGCCAACAAAGTTTAACCGGAAAACGCCGATATGGGGGGCATTTTGGGCTTGGTAAAGGGGCGGGGCGGGGGCGGGGGGCAGCGGTGGGGGGGGGAGGGGGAGGGCCGGCGCGACGCCGGCCGCCGGCAGCGTGCGGTTCGCGTGCCGGGCGAGCAACCCGGCGACGAGCATCACCAGCGCTTCGTCGCGGGCGAGCGGCTGGGTTTCCCCGGCGACGATGCGCGCATGCAACCGGCCGACGGCGGCCGTGAGCCGCGCGTCGCGCACCGCCGGATGCGCAAGCTCGACGCCGCCGAGGCCTTCTTCTGCCGCGACGCCCGCGACCAGCGCGGGCGCGAGGTACAGCATCCGCCAGCGCCGGCCCGTGCCGGCATCGATCGGCGAGCCGTCGTGCATTTCGCCCGGGTTGACCATGATCGCGTCGCCGGCCAGCGCGTCGACCTGCCCGCGGCCGCTCCACGACCGGTGCGCACCGCTGACGATCACGCCGACCCCGAATTCGTCGTGTGCGTGGCGCGGAAACGCGCGGTCGGATTCGAGGCTGATCGCCTCGATGCCTTCGGCAGTCCGTCGGTAGTGGGTGACACGGTGCATGTGCGCTCCTCGCGCCGGCTGCGGCGCGGATGACGTGAACTTTAGCGCGTTCCGGCGCCGCGCGCCCTTCATCCTTTTGGCCGATACCGCGCGGCGCGCGCAGCCCGCACCATGTGCACATGAGCAGCGTACACGGCCCGCCGGGCCTGAAGCTGTGCGGGAGGCGGCAGGTGGAACGACAGGATCCGGTATACATTCAGGTTGGCGCGCTCGCGGACGGCTTCGCGCCGGAAGCGAACATCCTTGCGCCCGTCGACGCGCTCGCCGGGCGTACGCTGGCGCTCGGCGATGCATCGGGCGCGTGGCGCGTCTATACGTTCGAGCAGGGCGCGCTGCAGTGGCGCGACGCGGCGACCGACGCGGGCGGCCGCGAGCCGTGCCGCGTGACGCGGCTGCGCGACGCGCTGTACTTCGTCGACTACATCGACACGGCCGCTCGCGCGACGTCGGTCAGTCTCGTGATCGATCTCGACAGCGGCGTATGGACGTCGGTCGTCGGCACGCTGCCGACCGAAGCCGACACGCGCATCGACGCGTTCACGCGCGTCGCGCGCGGGCTGCCGCTGACGGCCGTCGACGCGGCGTTCCGGCACGGCACGCTCGGCGGTCACGTACAGCCGGGGCCGCTGCACGGGCCGACGCGCGAACTGATCGGCAAGCGGACGATGTACCGCTACAGCCCGACCGAATGCTACGAGCACATCTACCTGAACGAGAACTTCTACGCGTGGCAGTGCCTGCAGGGCGTCGAAGGCGGGCTGGCCGATGTCGACCGCTGCCATTACTTCCGGATCGCCGACGCGCTGTATCTGTTCGTGTGGCGCGAAAAGGTGGTGCCGACGCTCGGCGTCGTGCTGATCGATCTTGCTCAGCGCAAGACCGACGGCAAGATCTTCGGCTACCAGGGCGGTGATTTCGGCACGCTGTCGAACTTCCAGATCGGCGCCCATGCGCAGGTGCTGAACGAAACCGTGCATCCGCTCGGCGGCGAGGCGCAACGATGAATGCCGTGCCGGGCAACGGCCGACTGCGTGCGGATTTCAGCGGGCGCGTCGTGCTCGTCACGGGCGCCGCGCAAGGGATTGGCGCGGCGATCGCACGGCGTTTCGCGGAATCCGGCGCGTTCGTCGCGCTCGCCGACCTGAACGGCGAGGCCGCCGCCGCGCAGGCCGATGCGCTCGCCGGCGCGGGCGGCGCTGCACGCGCGTATCGGGTGGACGCCGCCAGCCGCGACGAACTGGGTGCGCTGGTCGCAGCGGTCGAGCGCGACGGCGGCCGGCTCGATGTCGTCGTCCACAACGCCGCATATTTTCCGCTGACGCCGTTCACGCAGATCGACGAGCCGACGCTCGAGCGGACGCTGTCGGTCAACCTGTCGGCGCTGTTCTGGCTCGCGCAGGCCGCGTTGCCCGCATTCGAGCGCGCAGGGGCCGGGCGGCTGCTCGTCACATCGTCGGTGACGGGGCCGCGCGTCGCCTATCCGGGGCTCGCGCACTACGCGGCGTCGAAGGCCGGCGTGAACGGCTTCATTCGCGCGGCGGCGCTGGAGCTTGCGCGCCGCAACGTGACGGTCAACGGTGTCGAGCCGGGGATGATTCGCACGCCGGCGGCCGGCAATCTCGGCGACGCGTCGGTCGCGGCGCAGATCGCGCGCGACATTCCGCTCGCGCGGATGGGCGAGCCGGAGGACATCGCGAACGCGATGCTGTTTCTCGCCTCGGCCGACGCGGCGTACATCACGGGACAGACGATCGTCGTCGACGGCGGCGCGACCTTGCCGGAGAGCGGCGCGGTGCCGGGAGACGTGTGACGGCGGCGTCGAACCGGCCGTGGCGGGATCGCGGCCGGCAAGGTCCTGCGGCGGCGCCGCCGTCGGCTTCGCCGCACGTCGCCGCGACTACAACCAGCCGTTGCGGATGAACTCGACGATCGAATAGCGGCGGTTCTCGAGATCGTGCTGGCGGACGGCTTCGACGATGCGCGACACGCCATCCGCATAGGGCGTCGCACCGTACACGCGCGATTCGAACTGCAGGCTGCACGCGCCGTCGTCGATGCGTATCCGGTGAACCGCATGGCGGCCGAGCTGATCGTCGGGGATAGCGAATTCGCTGCGCTGCACGTCCGGGTCGCGCACGGAGCGGATGTCTTCCGGCCGCACGCCGAGCGACTGGCCGATGCCGACGGCCGTGCCGGGGACGGACGTCTTGCCTGCCTGATGCGACTCCGTCAGGCTGATCTCGCAGTCGCGAAACAGGTGGCCGCTGGTTTCCAGCATGCTCATGAACTTGAGCATCAGGATATTCGTGTTCGGACACAGCACGACCGGGAAGTCGTGTGTTCCGGTTTCGAGGTCGGAGCCGGTGGACAGTTCGACGAGCGGCGACGCGGTGGCCTCGCAAAACGCGATCGCGGCGGGGAGTTCGCGGCCGGAGCCGGCATGCACGACGATCGATCGGGCGTCGCTACGTCGGGCGTCGGTTCGTGCACGGTCCGACCAGGACATTACGCGACAGGTTGCCGGGTCGAGCTTGTGCGAGCCGAGCAGCTCATTGGCCAGCTTGCCGGTTCCAACGACGAGTACTTGCATGGGATTGACGGGTTGAGGTTCAGTATTTGATACGGGATCGGCGTAGGCGTCGGGTAGCCCGGCACGGCCCGGTCGCGGCTCGCGCCACGCCGAACGGGCCTCGTGCATTATGCCCGGCTGTCCGCATGCGTGCCTGTCGGGCCTCACGTGCGGAGTCGCGGCGGCCCGCCACGTGTGGACCGCGCTCCGCATCGTGATGCGGCCGCCGGGCTGACGTCCGGGCAACCAGCGCGAAACGACGGAGGAACTGCGCCGCAGCGTCGCGTCGCGCGCACGCAGGCGTGAACGGCGCTACGCTGTCGAAACGCCGGCCGCGCACGTCCGTGCCGCGGCCGGCATGACTCATGCATCACGCATCAACCACCCATCTTCGATCCAGGAGAGCACATCGATGGAACACGACCTGAAAGGCAAGGCAGTCGCGATCACCGGCGGATTCGGTCATCTGGGCGTCGCGACGGCCGCATGGCTGGGCCAGCGCGGCGCACGCGTCGCACTGATCGGCCGCGGCGCCGCGCCGGCTGCGCAGACGCTGCCCGGCGTGCCGGCCGACGCGCTGCGCATCGGCGGCATCGACCTTGTCGACCCGCAGGCCGCCGCACGGGCGCTCGAATCGGTAAACCGCGAATTCGGCCGGGTCGACGCGCTGCTGAACATCGCCGGCGCGTTCGTATGGCAGACGATCGCCGACGGCGACGCCGCCACGTGGGACCGCATGTACGAGCTGAACGTAAAGACCGCGCTGAACGCGTCGAAGGCCGCGCTGCCGTACCTGGTCGCGAGCCCGGCCGGCCGTATCGTCAACATCGGCGCGGGCGCGGCGTTCAAGGCCGGCGCGGGCATGGGCGCTTATGCGGCCGCGAAGGCCGGCGTCGCGCGTCTCACCGAGGCGCTGGCGGCCGAACTGCTCGACCGCGGCGTGACGGTGAACGCGATCCTGCCGAGCATCATCGATACGCCGCCGAACCGCGCGGACATGCCCGACGCGGATTTCACGCGCTGGGTCCGGCCTGAACAGATCGCGGCGACGATCGGATTCCTGCTGTCGGCCGACGCACAGGCGATCACCGGCGCGTCGATTCCGGTGAACGGCCGCGTGGCGTAGCGCGCGCGGGCGGGGCTCGCTGCATTGCGGCTCGCGCCGCGGCCGGCCGTGCGTACAATGTCGCACCGGAAACGCGCGAGCCCAGCCTGAGACCATGAATCAGCCCAAGATCCTGATCGTCGAAGATGAAACGGCGATCGCGGACACGATCGTCTACGCCCTCGGCACCGACGGCATGCAGACCGTCCACTGCACGCTCGGGCAAGCGGCGCTCGACCAACTGCGCGACACGCGCTTCGACCTGGTCGTGCTCGATGTCGGCCTGCCGGACCTCAGCGGCTTTGAAGTCTGCCGGCGGCTGCGCACGTTCACCGACGTGCCGGTGATCTTCCTGACCGCGCGGCATGACGAGATCGACCGGATCGTCGGGCTCGAAATCGGCGCCGACGATTACGTGGTCAAGCCGTTTTCGCCGCGCGAGCTGGCCGCACGGGTGCGCGTGATCCTGCGGCGCTTCTACCGGACGGCCAGGCCGCAAACGACGCCCGCGCCGGCAGATGCGCAGGCCGCGACAACCGCGCCGGGCTTCGTGCTCGACACCGACGGCGCGCGCGTGTCGTGGCTCGGCCACGCGCTGGACCTCACGCGCTACGAATTCGGCCTGCTGGCGCTGCTTGTCCGGCATCCGGGGCGCATCTATTCGCGCGAGCAGTTGATGGACCTCGTATGGCACGAGGCGCTCGATTCGGCCGACCGCACGGTCGATACGCACATCAAGACGCTGCGCGCGAAACTGCGCGCGATCGATCCCGAGCGCGACCCGATCCGCACGCATCGCGGGATGGGTTATTCGCTGCAACCGTAACGACCTGCACCGCCATGCATATCGGCCTGCGCATCTTCTTCGGCTTTTTCCTGATCGTCGGTCTTGCCGCGCTGATCACGCTGCGCGTGTTCGTGCAGGAAGTGAAGCCCGGTGTGCGCGAAGCGATGGAGGACACGCTCGTCGACACCGCGCAGGTGCTGGCGACGCTGGCCGCAGACGACATGGCGAACGGGCATATCGCCGACGGCGCCTTCGCGCGGCAACTCCAAAAGCTGCACGAGAGCCCGGTCAGCGCGAACGTGTGGGGCATGCACAAGAATGCGATCAGCTACCGCATCTACATCACCGACGCGCACGGTATCGTGCGCTACGACTCGACCGGCAGCGCAGTGGGGCAGGACTATTCGCGCTGGAATGACGTGTACCGGACGCTGCGCGGCGAATACGGCGCACGCAGCACGCGCGCCGATCCGAACGACGACAGCAGCACCGTGATGCACGTCGCGGCGCCGATCCGGCGCGGGAACGAGATCGTCGGCGTGCTGACGATCGCGAAGCCGAACCAGACGGTCGCGCCGTTCATCGCGCGCAGCCAGCGCAAGATCATGCTGTACGGCGCGTTGCTGATGGGCGGCGCGATCCTGATCGGCGCCGCCTGCACATGGTGGCTGGTGCTCGGGCTGCGGCGGCTGCAACGCTATGCGCGCGCGATCGCGGCCGGCGAGCGCGCGGCGATGCCGCTGCAGGGCGCGAGCGAGCTGGCCGAGCTCGGGCGCGCGGTGGAGAGCATGCATCAGCGGCTGGAGGACCGGCAGTACGTCGAAACCTACATCCACACGCTCACGCACGAGATGAAAAGCCCGCTGGCCGCGATCAGCGGCGCGGCGGAGCTGCTGCAGGAAGAGATGCCGGTCGCGAACCGCCGGCGCTTTACCGAAAACATCCGCCGCCAGGCCGGCCGACTCGAACAGATGATCCGCAAGCTGCTCGCGCTGGCCGAAGTCGAGCAGAAGCAGCGCCTGTCGGTACGCGAGCCGGTCGCGCTGCTGCCGGTGCTCGAACAGCTCGTCGAGGATATCGAGCCGCGCGCGCGCCAGCGCGGCGTGAGCCTGCGGATCGACGCAAACGACGCTTCCGATCCGGCAGTCGTCGAAGGCGATCCGTTCCTGCTGCGCCAGGCGCTCGGCAACCTGCTCGACAACGCGCTGGATTTCGCGCCGCAACGCAGCACGATCCGGATCGTGCTCGAACGGCAGCCGGCGGGCAGGGCGCATGTCGCGGTCGTGCGTGTTATCGATGACGGCCCCGGCGTGCCGGACTACGCGCTGTCGCGGGTATTCGAACGCTTCTATTCGCTGCCGCGCCCGGACGGGCAGGATCGCAGCACGGGCCTCGGGCTGTGTTTCGTCCGCGAAGTCGCGATGCTGCATCGTGGCCAGGTCGCGCTCGCGAACCGCGACGAAGGCGGCGCGTGCGCGACGCTCACGCTGCCGTCGCCGGGCTGAGCGCGCTTCACGCTCGCCACACATTCGCTTCACACCGGCTTCAATCGGCCTTCACCGGGCCCGCTCATGCTGACCGCATCTTCCACTCCGGTATCCGTCAGCAATGAATCGAGTCCTGTTGTTCAAATCCGTGATCACCGCGTTTCTCGCGCTGGCGATCCTGATCCCGCTGCAGATGGTCCAAAGCATCGTGCGGGAACGCGCCGAGTATCGCGAGAGCGCATTGCAGAGCATCTGGGCCAGCTACGCGGGGCCGCAGACGGTGACGGGGCCGGTGCTCGTCGTGCATTACACGGAAGTCACGCGCGTGCGCGACGACACGCCGGCCGGCGGCGCGGCGAAAACGAGCCTGAGAAGCGAGACGAAGCGCCTGCTCGTGTTTCCGAAGACGCTGAACGTCGACGGCACGCTCAAGGTCGAGGTGCGCTATCGCGGCATCCACAAGGCGCTCGTGTACGGGCTGGATAGCCGGCTGACGGGCACGCTGATGCTGCCGGACCTGAAGAAGCTGCCGCAGGCCGATGGCCACGTGAGCTTCGCGGTCGACAGCGCGTATGTCGCGATCGGCATCGGCGACATTCGCGGGCTGAAGGCGCAGCCCGACCTGCGCCTTGGCGGCAAGCGGTTCGACGTGGAGCAGGGCACGCGGCTGGACAGCCTGCGCCAGGGCGTGCACGCGACTATCGATCTCGCGGCGCTGGCGGACGCAAACGCAGGGGCTGTCGTGCCGTTCAGCATCGGCCTGCCGCTGGCGGGCGCGGAATCCGTCGCGTTCGCGCCGGTGGCTGACCAGAACGATTTTTCGCTGAAATCGACGTGGCCGCATCCGAGCTTCGGCGGCGCGTTCCTGCCGGGCGAGCGCACGATCGATGCGCAGGGTTTCGCCAGCAATTGGCACGTGACGTCGTTCAATACGAAGGCGCGCGAGCAGGTCGCGACCGGCAACGGTGAGGGCGCGATCGAGATGGCGTCGGTGTCGGTGATCGAACCCGTGAACGTCTATCTGCAGGCCGAACGCGCGACGAAGTACGGCGCGCTGTTCGTGATGCTCACGTTCGCGAGCTTCTTCATGTACGAACTCGCGAAGCGGCTGCGCATTCACCCGATTCAGTACCTGCTGGTCGGCCTGTCGCTCGCGCTGTTCTTCCTGCTGCTGCTGAGCCTGTCCGAGCACATCGCGTTCGGTCATGCGTATCTCGCGGCGAGCGGCGCATGCATCGGGCTGCTCGGCTTCTACCTGTCGTTCGTGCTGCACAGCGTGAAGCGCGGCGCGACGTTCGCGACGCTGCTCGCGATGCTGTACGCGGCGCTCTACGGGCTGCTGCTGTCGGAGGACAACGCGCTGATGCTCGGTTCTCTGCTGCTGTTCGCGATCCTCGCCGGCATCATGACGCTCACGCGCCGTATCGACTGGTATGCGCTCGGCGCCGCGTGGCAGCCGCTGGGCGACAAGTCGGGCGCGGATGCCGTGAAGCCGGGTGCGCCGGCGAAGTAAGCGCGGATCTTGCATGCGCGTCGGCCGGTGGTACCCCGTCCGGCGCGCAACGTTGCGCGGGACGGCCGTGATTCACGCGTGAGGCGAAGGCTGCCGAAATCGCGTCAGCGGAATTTCGGCAACGGCCGCGATCTCGATCAGCAAATCCGGATGGTAGAGACGCTCGACCTGAACGGTCGTCGTCACGGGATAGGGTTCGGCAAAGCAGGTCTTGCGGATATCGCCGGCCTGCATGAATGCATCGATGTCGGTCGCGTAGTGGACGAGCGAGATCACATCGCGCATTTGCCCGCCCATCGCGGCCAGCACGTCGCGGATGTTGTCGAGCGTCTGCCGCACCTGCATGCGCATGTCGCCGTGGCCGACCAGTTGTCCGTCGCGGTCGAGCGCGACTTGCCCCTTCAGATGCACGATCCGGCCGTCGCCCTGGATCACGGCCATCGAGAACGCGCCGAACGGCGCCCAGACTTCCGGCGGATTCACTGCTTCAGCCATGACTCGACTCCTCGCGATCGGTGGGAAAAACGCGGCTGCACGGAGGGCGGCATTCAGGAACGCAACGAAAAGCGCGTTGTCGGCGCGCACCGCCCGCTTCGTCAGCAGTCGCGCCATTATGGATGAACGCATGACCGCCGCACGACGACCACGACGACATCGCCTGAACGCTGTCCGGTGCGACAGAAGCCTCGCGGCACTCGACGGTATCGCGTCCATCGAACTAACGAGCGGGCAGTGTGCACGCGTCTGCGGACGGACGTGACGCTGCCGGCAGGCCGGGCGGCATCCACTTATACTGGTGGACGTTCCTCGTCATTCGATCTTCGCCGTGCCCGCGCCTGCCCCTACCGATCCGTCCGATCCGTCCACCGACGATCCCCGTCCGACCCCGCCCGAACAGCCTGAACTGGAAGACTGCTGCAACAGCGGCTGCTCGCCGTGCGTCTTCGACCTGTACGACGAAGCGCTGGCGCGCTATCGCGTCGAGCTGGCCGAGTGGGAAGCGCGGCAGGCGCAACGCAAGCAACGCCGGTGAGCCCGATGCCGGCCGGCGGCCACCCGTTCGCCTTCCTGCCGCAGGTTCTGCCGGCGGTGCGATCCACGTCCCGCGTCACGCGCCCGCATGCAGCCGCCGATGCAGCGGCCCGAGTGCCGTCGACAGTGCGATGCACGCAAGCAATACGGCGGTCAGCGTGAACATCGACGTCCGGAACCCCTGCACGTAATCGACCGCGGCCGGATGCACGCCGAGCCGCGCGAAGAACACGCCGCCGATCGTTGCGGCGCCGACGGCCGCGCCGATCTGCAGCATCGCGCTGACCATTCCTGACGCGACGCCTGCGCGCGCCGCGTCGACTTCCGCGAGCACGATCCGCACGACCGACGGCAGCACGAGGCCTTGCCCGATGCCGATCGCCGCGATGCCCGCGTAGAAGCCGGGCCCCGGCGCGCCTTCGCGGGCGAGCGCGGCGGCGGTCGCGACGCCGGCCGCGAGCATGACGAAGCCGAGCGTCAGCACGCGATAACCGCCGAACCGGCCGACGAGGCGCGGCATCAGCAGCGGGCTTGCGAGGAAGCCGAGCCCGAGCGGCAGGATCGCGAACCCGGACGCGAGCGGCGACCAGTTCAGGCATCCCTGCAGATAGATCCCGTAGCTCAGGAAGAATGCGCTCAGCATGTAGAACAGGAACGCGAGCAAGAGCCCGAGCGCGACGACCGGGTTGCGGAACAGGCGCACGTCGAGCAGCGGATCGCGGCCGCGCGCAAGCCGGCCCGCCTCGACCGCCAGCAGCGCCCCGAGCATCGGCAGCGCGCCGACGACGCACGCGATCATCCACAGCGGCCAGCCGGCCTCGCGGCCTTGCGTGAGCGGATACACGAGCATCAGCAGGAACAGCGACATCAGCACCGTGCCCGGCACGTCGATGCGCTGGCCGCGCGGCGGCCGGTTTTCCGGGATGAAGCGCCAGCTGCCGATCAGCGCAAGGATGCCGATCGGCAGATTGACGAGGAAGATCGCGCGCCAGCCGAGCCCGAACGGATGCAGGCTGATCAGCGCGCCGCCGCCGAGCTGGCCGATCACGGCCGCGAGGCCGAACGCGAAACCGTAGAAGCCCATCACGCGCACCTGTTCCTGCGGGCTGAACACGCTGCGGATCGTCGCGAGCACCTGCGGCGCGAGGATCGCGGCGAACAGGCCCTGCAGCACGCGGCCGCCGACGAGCACCGTACCGCTGCCGGCGAGCCCGCACAGCGTCGACGCGAGCACGAAGCCGGCCATGCCCAGCATGAACATGCGCTTGCGGCCGTACAGGTCGCCGAGGCGGCCGCCCGTGATCTGCACGACCGCGCTCGCGCACGCATAGGCCGATACGACGAGCTGGAGCTCGGCCGGGCGCGCGCCGATGCCGTCGCGGATGGCCGGCAGCGCCAGATTCACGATGAAGTAGTCGAGCGGCGGCAGAATGGCGCCGACCAGCAGGACCACGAGCGCCCAGCCGTGATGGCTGCGCTGCGTCGCCGCGGCAGCCGCGCCGGCCGGCGCGCAAGGAGCAAGGGTGTGGTTCGTCATGAACGAAGGTCCGAAAAGAATGAGGGCCGTATGCGCGAGCGGCGCAGGTTGGCCGTTGACCCCGTATTCTGGGTGCGGTAGACGAATCGGAAAAGCGGGAAAGAGTGGTAGCATCCATCGGGTTAATCGATGGATGGAGAATGGCGATGCGCGGTTTCGATCTGGACCAGTTGCGCACTTTCGCGGCGGTCGCGGACGCCGGCAGCCTGACGGCCGCCGCGCCGCTGCTGCATTTGTCGCAGTCGACGGTCAGCGAGCAGGTGCGCAAGCTCGAATTGCGCGCCGGCGTGCCGCTGTTCGTGCGCAGCAAGCGCGGCGTCGAGCCGACGCCGGCCGGCACGCGGCTGCTGCAGCACGCACGGCGGATCGTCGCGCTGAACGAGGCCGCGTTCGACGAGCTGCGCGGGCAGGCGATCAAGGGCGAGCTGCGCGTCGCGATCACCGACTACTACCGGACGAATGAAGTCGCGGGCCTGCTGGCGCGGCTGCGGGAGTGCTACCCGCAACTGAGCCTGCACGTGAGCGCGATGAAGAGTGCGGACATCGAGGCGGCGCACGCGAGAGGGCAGATCGATCTCGGCGTCGTGATGAACCTGTCGAGCGGGCCGTTCCGGCCGGCGTCGGCCGATACGCGCTGGGTGTTGCGGCGCGAGCCGCTGTCGTGGGTCGCGTCGCCCGCGCTCGCGGAGCAATTGCCCGAGCCGCTGCCGCTCGTGCTGCTGCCGGACGACTGCATGATGCATCAGATCGCGGTGCGCTCGCTCGACGAGCAGCACACGCCGTACGTGCTCGTGCACAGCGCGTCGGGTGTCGCGGGGCTGCAGTCGATGCTCGCGGCGGGGCTCGGTGTCGGCTGCCTGTGCGCGTCGGCGATCGGCGACGGCATGATGCGGCTCGGCGCGAAATACCGGCTGCCGCCGCTGCCCGACGCGGTGTTTTCGCTGACGCCGCCGATGCCGGGCGAACGCGAAACCGTCACGCAGGCGCGCGAGGTGCTGTCGCGGCAATTGCTGATGTAAACACGCGCCGCGCGACATGCAGCGGCGCGTATTCGAGAGACGCGGGAGAGGGCCTACGCATGAGCATGAACGACGAACTGAAAAGCCAGATGGCCGACAGGCTGCAGGACGCGCTGGAGCGTGTGGTCGACGAGCGCTCGCTGATCCATTTCCTGCGCGTACTCGGCCATGACTGGAACACGGAGCGGCAACTCGAAGCCGACGTGCCGCCGTCGCCATACGCGCGTGCCGCGCTTGGCTGGGAAAACCGCTCGATCGGCGAGTACCTGGAGGCGATGGTCGACTGGGCCGAAGCGTCGGAGGAAGGGTTGCGCTTCTACGACGTGCCTGACAATCCATGGCGGCGCGTGGCGGACATCCTGTTCGCCGGGAAAATCTATGAGTAGTACCGTCCGGGCAATTTGCGCCTTTTACTCGGCGGCTTCTCCGTCGGCATACGCGCGCAACCCGTCCGCCAGCGCATCGAATACGGCCCGGCAGCGCGGGCTCGTCCGCAGGTCCTCGTGCATCACGACCCAGGTTTCCAGCTTCATCGCGGGCCCGTCCGGCAGCACGCGCACGAGCCGCACGTCGCGCTTCGCGAGCCCCGTCTGGCAGAAACCGACGCCGTAGCCGGCGCGGATCATCGCGAGCTGCGCGAGGTTGCTGTCGGTGCGCAGCGCGAACGCATCGCGCTTCCACAGCGGCATCCCGCGCCCTGCCGAGCGGATGAACGGCGTGATGGTATCGAAGCCGATCAGCGCGTGATGCGCGAGTTCGTCGATCGTCGCGGGCACGCCGTTGCGCGCCACGTAGTCGTCGCGCGCATACAGCCCGACTTCGATCGCGCCGACGCGCCGCGCGACGAGCGCGTCCTGCGCGGGAGGCGCCATCCGCACCGCGATGTCGGCCTCGCGGTTCAGCACGTCCTGGATGCGGTCGGTCGGCACCAGTTCGATGACGAGCCCCGGATGATCGCGCCGCAATTGCGCGAGCATGGGCGGCAGCACCTCGACGGCGATCACGTCGCTGGCCGAGATCCGCACGGTGCCGCGCACGCCGGCGCCGTGGCTCGCGGCCGCGCGCTCGAATGCGGCCGCCGCGCTGCCCAGCGCCTCCGCATGGCCGCGCAGCGCGAGCGCCGCCTCGGTCGGCAGCAGGCCGGATGGCGAGCGCGTGAACAGCGTCTGGCCAAACGCGGCTTCGAGCGCCGCGACGTGGCGGCCGGCCGTCGGCTGCGTAATGCCGAGCGAGCGCGCCGCGCCGGACAGCGAGCCTTCCGTCAGCACCGCGAGGAAGGTGCGGTAGCGTTCCCAGTTCAGATCGGTGGTCATGCATAAATGTATAGCTGATACCCGATACTAGGCAATTCATTATTAGCCTTCCGCGCGCCAGAATGCATCTCACGACGGTTCATTCAAGGAGAACGGCAATGACGACGAACGCAGGTGCGACGCAACGACAGGCACTCGTGCTCGGCGCGAGCGGCGGGATCGGCGGGGAAGTTGCGCGGCAGTTGCACGATGCCGGCTGGCAGGTGCGCGCGCTCAAGCGCGGGCTCGATGCCGACGTCGTGGAGCGTGACGGCATCACATGGATGCGCGGCGACGCGCTGGATCGCGAGGCGGTGGTGCGGGCCGCGCGCGGCTGCAGCGTGATCGTGCACGCGGTGAACCCGCCCGGATACCGAAACTGGCCGACGCAGGTGCTGCCGATGATCGACAACACGATCGCGGCGGCGACGGTGGCGCAGGCGACCGTCGTGCTGCCCGGCACGGTCTACAACTACGGCGCCGACGCGTTTCCGGTGCTGCGCGAAGACGCACCGCAGCATCCGGCGACCCGCAAGGGCGCGATCCGCGTCGAACTGGAGCGGCGCCTGCAGGAAGCGACCGCGCAGGGCGTCCGCACGATCGTCGTGCGCGCGGGCGATTTCTTCGGGGGGCGTGCCGGCAACAACTGGTTTGCGCAGGGGCTGATCAAGCCGGGGCGGCCCGTCTCGACGATCAGCGTGCCGGGGCGGCCGGGCGTTGGCCATCAGTGGGCGTATCTGCCGGACGTCGCGCGCACGATGGTCGAGCTGATCGAGCGGCGCGACACGCTGGAGCCGTTTGCGCGCTTCCATCTCGGCGGGCATTGGGACGCGGACGGCACGCAGATGGCCGAGGCCATCAGTCGCGTGGCGCAGCGGCACGGAATGCGGCCTGCCGTGCGCAAATTCCCGTGGTGGCTCGTGTGGGCCGCGGCGCCGTTCGTCACGACGCTGCGCGAGATGCTGGAGATGCGCTATCTGTGGCGCGAGCCGCTCAGGATGGACAACGCGCGCGTGACTGCGGTGCTCGGCCGCGAGCCGTTGACGCCGCTCGATACGGCGGTGGAGGCGACGCTGGCGGGGCTCGGTTGCTTGCAGTGAACGGCGGCGCGAAAGGCGGAGGCGAACGGAACGTGCCGGCATGAAAGCGTGCGTGCGCGCCTTTCACTTCGGCATCCGTCAGGCCCGCTGTTTCCCGTCACGCCACGACCGGCAACACCTCGACCGCATACCGGTGCCGCAGGCTGCGCCCGAGCACTGGGTCGTGCAGTTCCATCTCGAATGCGTCACCGTCGCCCATCGCCGCGATCGCGCCATGCACGGCGACCGTGCCGCCATACATCGCGCAGCGCGCGGGCATCGTGCGGCGATCGTCGAAGCGCTGCCACAGCGCGTCCGGCGCGAGCAGGCCGCTGACCGCGCCGTGCTGATATGCAATGCGTTCGCCGTCACGCGCGATCAGCCACGAGCGCATCTCGATCGCATCCCAGTGATCGGCGACATCCGCGTAAAGCCACGCATCGCACCCGAGCGGTTTCGCGCACACCTGCTTCGACACCGCGACGCCATACGCCTCGACTTCGCGATCCGTATGATCGGAGCCGACCGTGACCAGCGTGCCGGCCGGGCTGTCGAGCAGCACGCATTCGATCTCGCCGCCCGAGCGTGCGCCGAGTACGCCGATAGACGGCGCCTGCGTCAGCAGCGCGGACGACACGCGATAGAAGCACGGCGTGGTCGAAGGCGGCGCGACGCCGAGCGTCGCGAGTTCGTCGATGTGCGCGCGGATCGCCGCCGGATCGCGGCCGGCCCAGCCGGCAATCACGACGCGCTCGATCTCGACGTCGACGGCGGCGGGCGCGTGTTGCAGGGAAGTCACGTTGAACGACAGGGCTTGCATGCGGGTATCCGTTTGAAGTGCGAAGGAATGAATCGGCTTGCGGCGACGCTCATTCCGCGAGCGCCCGGTGCGCGGTCTCGCGCGCGACGAGGAGCGCGATCGAGGTGACGACGAGCGCTGCGGTGACGTACAGCGACACGGCCGTCGTCGTGCCCGTCTGCCGGAACAGCGTGGCGATCACGAGGGGGGCGAAGCCGCCGCCGACGATACCGGCGAGCGTATAGGCCAGCGACGAGCCCGCATAACGCACCCGCGTCGGGAACTGCTCGGTCACGAATGCGCCCTGCGGGCCGTACATCACCGCATGGATCACGAGGCCGATCGCGACGGCCGCGACGATCGCGCCGGGGCGCGCCGAATCGAGCAACACGAAGAACACGAACGCCCAGACGATCCCCGCGATCGCGCCGGCGAGGTACACGGGCCGGCGTCCGAAGCGGTCCGACAGCGCACCGAAGAACGGCACCGCGAGCGCGTTGCACGCCGTGCCGACCATCACGGCCGTCAGCGCGACGGGGCGCGACAGGTGCAGCACGGTCGTCACGTAGGTCAGCGTGAACACGACGATCAGCGCATACAGCACGTCCGAGCCGATCCGCGCGCCGCCCGCGATCAGCAGGCGTCGCCAGTGGTACTTCAGCACGTCGGCGACGGGCACCTCGGCGGTCGCGTGCGATTCGGCGAGCTGCTCGAACTGCGGCGTTTCGTCGACGCCGCGCCGCAGCCAGAAGCCGAACACGACGAGCAGCGCGCTGGCCGCGAACGGCACGCGCCAGCCCCACGACAGGAAGTTCACGGACGTGGTCGACAGCGTCACGAGCGCGATGCAGCCGGTGCCGAGCAGCGTGCCGAACGACGGGCCCATCTGCGTCCACGACGCGGACAGCCCGCGCCGGTTCTGGTCGCCATGCTCGACCGACAGCAGCACCGCGCCGGCCCATTCGCCGCCGAGCGCGACGCCCTGCACGAAGCGCAGCGCGACGAGCAGGATCGGGCTCAGGATGCCGGCCTGCGCATAGGTCGGCAGCGCGCCCATCAGCGCGGTCGTCACGCCCATCAGCACCAGCGTGAGCATCAGCACCGCGCGGCGGCCGACGCGGTCGCCGAGATTGCCGAACACGAAGCCGCCGAGCGGGCGCGACACATAGCCGACCGCATAGGTCGAGAACGCGAGGATCGTGCCGGCCAGCGGATCGACCGACGGGAAGAACAGGTGGTTGAAGACGAGCGCGGCGAGCGTGTTGTAGATCGTGAAGTCGTACCACTCGAGCGACGTGCCGATCATGCTCGCGGTCGCGAGTCGGCTGTTGCGGACGCGGCGGGGCGCGTGGGCGGCGGGCTGGGCGAGAGTGCTCATGGGTTCGGGCCTGTCGTGACGGAGAACGGGATCAAGCGCGGGGCCGACGTGTCGGCCGCGTGCGGAAGCGGCGCGGCCGGCGTCGGCGTTCAGGCAGGCAGCGCGGCGGCGGCCGGTTCGGCTTCGGCTTCGCGGCGCGCAACCGGCAGCGGCGCGGCGGCGCGCCACAGCAGGTCGAAGGTGCGTACGTCGTCGTGCCCGGCGAGTGCGGCGGCCACGCGGCGTGTCGCGGCCGCGTCGCTGCCTTCGATCAGCACGAGCGCGTCGGCGGCCGGGCGGGCGGCCGCATCGGCGCCGATCGGCGCGGACAGCTCGGGCGCGGTGCGGAAGAGTCGCGCCGCGTGAATTCCCGGTTCCCGCAGCGCGGCGTTGAAGCGCTCGCTCAGTTGCAGCACGTCGATGCGTTCCGGCGGCAGCACGAACAGCGCGAGATGCGCGCCTTCGCCGTCGCCGGCCTCGATCGTCAGTTCGCCGACGCGCCGTTGCGTGCCCGTCATGCGTTCGAAGTTTGCGAGCGACCACGCGGTCTGCTGCGTGAACGCGCGCCGGTATGCGTCGCTACGGAACACGTCGAGCATGTCCGTCACGTACAGCGCGAGGTACCGGCGCGGGCCGGCGTCGGTCGCGCGAAAGCGCCGCGCATGCGTGAAGCCGGGAATCGCGACACGTTCCTGCATGTGCTCGCGGTCGTACCACGCGTTGAAATCGGCTTCGTGCGCGGGGTCGATATCCGTCCAGACGCAAAGCTGGCCGTGCGGAAGGGAAAGGCGGGTCATCGCGGGGTTCCTCGTGACGGGGGATGTCAGGAACCGCAGTGTCCCGAAGACGGGCCGCGCCCGTCCAACAAGAAAACAAATTCGCGGTGAACAGGTTTTCTTATGAGCGGCGCGGGCGGCGTTTGGCCGGCGTGGCGGCGGGCTGCGCGGATTTTGCCGTCCGCTTCGCAGTTGCCTTGGTATTTTTCTTTGTTTTGGCCGTCGTACGGGCGGGCGATGCGTCGACGGGTTCGGGGCTGGCCGGTGCGGCCGGCTTCGCGATGCTCGCGGCGGCCGGCATCGCGCGCGCGATCTCGCTCGCCAGTTCCGCGATGCGTGCGGCGACCGGCAGGCCCTGGCTGCGGTAGGTCGCGACGAGCGGCAGCGCGGGGAATTCGGGTTCGACGTCGAGCAGTTCGAGCGCGCCTTCGTGCAGCTCGCGCCCGATGATCGCGGGCGGCAGCGCAGCCACGCCGAGGCCGTCGGCGACGAGGCGGATCATCGCCGCGACCGACGTGATGCAGTTGATGCTGGCCGGCCGCTCGACGGCCGCGAACAGCCGCTCGATCGTCGCGTGCGGCCCCGAGTGGCGCGAGAAGCTGATGATCGGAAATTCCGCGAGGCGCGCGACGTCGAGCGGCTGGCCGCCGAGCCCGAGGCGCGGGCTTGCCGCCCAGCGCACCGGGAATTCGCACAGCGGCAGGTTCGTGAAGTCGGGGCCCGGCACCGGATCGGTCTGCAGGATCAGGTCGACGCCGTCGGTGCTGAGCAGGCGGATCAGGTGCAGCGTCGTGTCGCTCGTGATTTCGACGTCGAGCCGCGGATAGCGCTCGCGCAGTTGCGCCATCAGCGCCGGGAACCAGCTGTGCACGATCGATTCGATCACGCCGATGCGGATCAGGCCGGCATCGCTCGCTGCATCGATGTCGCGCCGCATTTCGCCGTCGAGCCGCACGATCCGCTCGGCATAGGCCAGCATGCGCCGGCCCGCGGGCGTGAGCGTGGCCGAGCGCGTGTTGCGGTCGAACAGGCGCACGTCGAACGCCTCTTCGAGCGACGCGATGCGGCTCGACACGGCGGCTTGCGTCGTGTGCAGTTTTTCGGCGGTCAGCCGGAAGTTTTCCAGCTTCGCGAGCCAGACGAAGGTTTCAAGAAACCGGATGTTCATCGAAGTCCGAGCGGTGAGGCGGTGCCGGGCGGGGCGGCGGGATCGGTCGATGGTAGCGGATTTTTGGAGCGGGAAACGAGCGGGCGGTGCGGTGAGCGTGCCGTAGCGGGCGTCGGAGTGCCGGAGGACGTTGCACGGAACGCCGCCCGCAGCGACGCATTACGCGCGCGGCGTGCCCTCGCGCATCAAAGTTTGTCGAACGCGAGCGTCGGCACGTCGACGACCATCGCGCCGCCGTCCGCGACGAGCGTCGCGCCGGTCACGAACGATGCATCGGGCGACGCGAGAAACGCACAGACGGCCGCGATTTCGTCCGGATCGGCCGCGCGCCGCAGCGGCACGTCGGCGCTGACGCGTGCGTATGCATTGTCGAGCGTGTCGCCATGCGCGGCCATCAGCGGCTCCATTTCCGCATCGGCCATCGGCGTGCGGACCCAGCCCGGACACACGGCGTTCGCGCGCACACCGTGCGGGCCGTAGTCGCGGGCGAGCGACCGCGTGAGCCCGAGCAGCGCGTGCTTGCCGACCGTATAGCCGCATACGCCGGGCCCGGCCGCGAGCGCCGCGATCGACGCGACCAGCACGATGCTGCCGCGCTGCGCGATCAGGTCGGGCAGGCACGCACGCGCGCTGACGAACGCGGTGTCGAGGTTCGCGTGCATTGCGTCGCGCCACTGCGCGTCGCCGGTTTCGTCCGCGCGGCCGACGCCGTGGCCACCGGCGCACGCGACGAGCGCGTCGACGCGGCCGAAGCGTTCGGCGATCCGCGGCAGGAAGCCGGCCCAGTCGGCGCTGCTCGCGGCGTCGCCGGCGAGCGCGAGGCCGCCCGTCTCGGCGGCCAGCGCGTCGAGCGGCGCCTGACGTCGCCCGATCAGCACGACGCGGTCGCCGCGGCCGGCGAAGCGGCGCGCGCATGCTGTGCCGATGCCGGTGCCCGCGCCGGTGATCGCGATCGTGCGGGGTTGCTGGTGCGTCATGTCGTTCTCCGGAAGGGGGGCGTTGCCGGTCACTTTAGGCGGCGCGGGCGAGCGCCGGTATCAGCCGAAAGGATGAATGCGGACGGCGTCCGGCCCGCCGGAACGGCCGTGGTCCATTTTGCAAAAGCTGACGATGTCCGGCGCCGAATCGCTCTATCCTCCACATTTTTGGGATAAGTCACGAAAGCCCGGCAAAATAGCGCGCGCATCGACGCGCGGCGCGTCGGTCGGCCGATTCCGTCGTGCGTGCGGAGCGGCAGGCCGGCGAGATCGGCGCGAGCATGCGCCCGATGCGCGGGCATCGCGTCTGCCGATGGATCGTGTCACCACGGGGTATCGCCCGGTTGCGCGCTGGCGCGGCCGGACCATCGACAAGGAAGGGAGGGGCCGGCAATGAGGCTGGACGACGAAAGAGAAAGCATGAACGTCGAGGACCGCCGCGGCGCCGGCGGTTTCGGCGGCGGGCGCGGCGCGACGATCGGTATCGGCACGATCGTGGTTGCGCTGGCCGCGTCGTATTTCTTCGGGATCGACCCGCGCGTGGTGCTCGAGGGCGCATCGGCGCTGCAGGGCCGCCAGCAGCAGGCGCAGCCCGCGCCGGCGCAGCGCCAGGGCGCGCCGGCGAACGATCCGGGCTCGGTGTTTACGCGCAAGGTGCTCGGCAATATCGAGCGCACGTGGACGGGCGTGTTCAATACGCAGTTGCATGCGCAGTACGAGCCGCCGAAGCTGGTGATGTTCACGAACTCGACGCCGACCGCATGCGGCACGGGCCAGACGGCGATGGGGCCGTTCTACTGTCCGGCCGACCGCAAGGTCTATATCGATCTCGGTTTCTACGACGAACTGCGCAAGCGTTTCGGCGCGGGCGGCGATTTTGCGCAGGCTTACGTGATCGCGCACGAAGTCGGCCATCACGTGCAGAACCTGCTCGGCATTTCCGACAAGGTCGACGCCGCGCGCAGGCGTTCGAGCCAGGCGCGCGCGAACGCGCTGTCGGTGCGGATGGAACTGCAGGCCGATTGCTTCGCCGGCGTGTGGGCGAACAACGCACAGCGTGCGAACCAGCGGCTGATGGAACCCGGAGATTTCGAGCAGGGGCTCAAGGCGGCCGCCGCGATCGGCGACGATCGGCTGCAGCAGCAAGGGCAGGGTTATGTCGTGCCGGAAAGCTTCACGCACGGCAGCAGCGACCAGCGCGTGTACTGGCTGCGGCGCGGGATGGAGGCGGGCGAGGTGAGCGCCTGCGACACGTTCGCCGCGAACGCGCGCTGACCGAAGGCGCGCGCACCGTCGCGCGCCCGCATCGTCCCGGCCACACTGGCCGAATCCACCAGACCGGGACGATTTGCCGATTTGTGCTCACCGGCGCTTTTCGGCGCCGGTAGGCTGGCCCGAACCTCGACGCGTTCGCCCGCCAGCCGATTCCTCCATGCCGACCCCATCCGTTCTCGCCGATCAGGACGCCGCCGACTGGCAACGTGCGCTGCGCGCGTGCGTGGACGCGTTCGACGCGTTCGCGAGCCCGTCCGCGATCGTGTTCTACCGGCTCGACCAGAGCGGCGAACCGGCCGATTTCGAGCTGTTCGGGATGCCGGAATCGATGCATCGCACCTATGTCGCGCGCTACCGGATGCTCGATCCGCTGCATCCGTCGCGCTGCGCGGCGGGCGAGCGCGCGGTCGTCACGCTCGCTTCCCAATTGCCTGACGAAAGACGCGAGGCGTCCGCGTACTGGACCCGTTTCCTGCGGCGGCACGACGTGGCCGACGTCGTCGAGATCTGGCTGCGCGACGCGGGCCGCACGGTCGGCGCGTTCTCATTGCTGCGCTTCGGGACGGATGAAGCAGGCGGAGGCGCAGCCGGGAACAGGACGGCGGGCCGATTTGCGCCGGGCGAGATCGACGCGCTCGCGCGGCTGCAGCCTGTCGCCGAAGTCGCGTTGAGCCCGCTGCTGCGCGCGCGGCGCGGGATTCACCGGATCGGCTGCGAGGAACGGCTGACCTATCGCGAGGAACAGATCGCGCGCCTCGTGCGCGACGGCCGTTCGAACAAGGAGATCGCGCGCGATCTCGCGCTCGGCCAGCCGACCGTCAAGACGCACCTGATGCGCATGTATCGCAAGCTCGGCGTGTCGAACCGCACCGAGCTGGTCGGGGCGCTGTTCCTGTAACGCCTTCCGTTTCCGATTACGCGGTCCGTTGTTTGCAACTGCAAGCGCACCCCACGCGCTGCCAATTTGCGCTCACCGAGCGCGATCCGTCGTCGATACAGTGGTCCGACGCCCGCGTGCCCACGCGCACGCGGTCCAGCCACGACAACCTTCGAGACGCCCATGAGCACCACGAACTTCGTCGCCGTCAGCGACACCGTGCGCACCTTCGTTGCGCGCGATTTCGGCCTCTTCATCGACGGCGAAATGCAGCCCGCGCACGCGGCTGCTCGACTCGACGTGTACGACCCCGCGACGGGCGAGCGGCTCGCAACGGTTGCGGATGCGGACGAGCACGACGTCGATCGCGCGGTCGCCAGCGCGAAGCACGCGTTCGACACGCGCGTGTGGAGCGGGCTGCGTCCGGCCGACCGCGAACGCATCCTGCTGAAGCTCGCCGACCTGATCGAACGCGACGCCGAAACGCTCGCACAGCTCGAAACGCTGAACCAGGGCAAGTCGATCCACGTGTCGCGCGCGATCGAGGTCGGCGCGAGCGTCGAATACGTGCGCTACATGGCTGGCTGGGCGACCAAGATCACCGGCCAGACGCTCGACGTGTCGATCCCGTTCCCGCCCGGCACGCGCTATACGGCCTATACGCGCAAGGAGCCGGTCGGCGTGGTCGCCGCGATCGTGCCGTGGAATTTCCCGCTGATGATCGCGGTGTGGAAGCTGATTCCCGCGCTCGCGGCCGGCTGCACGATCGTGCTGAAGCCGTCGCCGGAAACGCCGCTCACCGCGCTGCGCGTTGCCGAACTCGCGCGCGAAGCCGGCGTGCCGCCCGGCGCGTTCAACGTCGTCACGGGCGGCCGCACGTGCGGCGCCGCGCTCGCGAGCCATCCGTCGATCGCAAAGATCTCGTTCACGGGTTCGACCGCGACCGGCAAGCTGGTCGGCGCGGCGGCCGTGCAGAACATGACGCGCTTCTCGCTCGAACTCGGCGGCAAGAACCCGATCGTGATGCTCGACGACATCGACGTCGCGCAGGCGCTCGACGGCGTCGCCGCCGGCGCGTTCTTCAACCAGGGGCAGGTGTGCGCGGCCGCGTCGCGCATCTATGTGCATCGCAGCAAGTTCGCGCAGCTCGCGGACGGCCTCGCGGGCGTCGCGCAGTCGATGAAGCTCGGCGCGGGCCTCGACACGACCGCGCAGATCAACCCGCTCGTCTCCGCGCACCATCGCGACAAGGTCGTCCAGCACATCGAAGGCGCGCGCCGCGCCGGCCTCACGTTCCTTGCGGGCGGCACGCCTGCCGACGACCTGCCCGGCTATTTCGTGAAGCCCGCCGTGATCGCCGATCCGCATCCGGACAGCGCGATCGTGCGCGACGAAGTGTTCGGCCCGGTGATCGTCGTCGTGCCGTTCGACGACGCGGCCGACGCCGTGCGTCTCGCGAACGCGTCGCCGTACGGCCTCGCCGCGAGCATCTGGAGCAACGACCTGAAGCGCGTGATGAATCTCGTGCCGCAGATCGAGGCCGGCACCGTGTGGGTGAACTGCCATATCCCGCTCGACCCGTCGATGCCGTTCGGCGGCTACAAGCAATCGGGCATCGGCCGCGAGTTCGGCCAGTACGCGATCGAAGGCTTCACCGAAACCAAATCCGTCTGCATCGCGCACTGACGCGCGGCGCGAACCTTGACCCCGAATAACCCAGGTTCAAACGATCCGACAGTGGAGACTGCAATGAGCTACAACGAAGCAAAATTCTGGCATCCGATGGTGCACCCGAACGAAATGAAGCAGCGCAAACCGATCCGCATCGTGCGCGGCGACGGCTGCTACGTGTTCGACGAAGAGGGCCGGCAGCTCGTCGACGGCGTCGCGGGCCTGTGGAACGTCAACGTCGGCCACAACCGCAAGGAAGTGAAGGACGCGATCGTGCGCCAGCTCGACGAGCTCGAATACTTCCAGCTGTTCGACGGGATCTCGCATCCGCGTGCGGAAGAGCTGTCGAAGAAGGTGATCGACATGCTCGAACCGGAAGGGATGCGCCGCGTGCTGTACAGCTCGGGCGGCTCCGACGCGATCGAGACCGCGCTGAAGATCGCGCGCCAGTACTGGAAGGTGCGCGGCCAGGCCGATCGCACGAAGTTCATCTCGCTGAAGCAGGGTTATCACGGCACGCACTTCGGCGGCGCATCGGTGAACGGCAACACGGTGTTCCGCCGCAACTACGAGCCGAACCTGCCCGGCTGCTTCCACGTCGAGACGCCATGGCTGTACCGCAACCCGTTCACGCAGGACCCGGAGGAACTCGGACGGATCTGCGCGGAAATGCTCGAGCGCGAGATCCAGTTCCAGAGCCCCGACACGGTCGCCGCGTTCATCGCGGAGCCGATCCAGGGCGCGGGCGGCGTGATCGTGCCGCCGGCGAACTACTGGCCGCTCGTGCGCGAGGTGTGCGACCGCTACGGCGTGCTGCTGATCGCCGACGAAGTCGTGACGGGCTTCGGCCGCAGCGGCATCATGTTCGGCAGCCGCGGCTGGGGCGTGCGCCCGGACATCATGTGTCTCGCGAAGGGGATCTCGTCGGGCTATGTGCCGCTCGGCGCGACGGTCGTGAACGCGCGGATCGAGGACGCGTTCGCCGCGAATGCGGACTTCGGCGGCGCGATCATGCACGGCTACACGTATGCGGGCCACCCGGTCGCGTGCGCGGCCGCGATCGCGAGCCTCGACATCGTCGTCAAGGAAGACCTGCCGGCGAATGCGGCGAAGCAGGGCGCGTATCTGCTCGAAGCGCTGCAGCCGTTCGCGGAACGCTTCGCGGCGGTCGGCGAGGTGCGCGGCAAGGGGCTGATGCTCGCGCTCGACCTCGTCGCGAACAAGCAGACGCGCGAGCCGATCGACCCGTTGTCCGGCTATGCGAACGCGGTCGCGGAAGTCGCGCGCGAGAACGGCGTGCTGGTGCGACCGGTCGGCACGAAGATCATCCTGTCGCCGCCGCTCGTGATCCAGCGCGAACAGCTCGACCGGATCGTCGACGCGCTCGCGGCGGGCTTCGAGGCCGTGCCGTTCGCATAACGGCATGACGGCATGAGCGCGTGACCGCAAACCGGCGGCGTGCGGCCTGGCCGCCGCCGCCGGTTTGCCGATTTGCGCTATGACCGGTTTATTTTGCCTGCGTATTTTTTCGACATCGGATCGAGGTGTGATCGACAGGAGGCCCGGGTGCCGAAGCGCGGGTTCAGGTCAACAAGGGAAGGAGACAACGATGTCGGAATGGTCACGAGTTACCGGCGCCGCGGGCGATACGTCCGCAGGCACGCCGGCCGAAGCGGGCGGCGGCACCGCACTGAAGGCGGGCGCGGTCGGCTTTCCGACCGCGCTGGCGAGCGCCGTCGGCCTCATCATGGCGAGCCCGGTGATCCTCACCGCGACGTCGGGCTTCGGGATGGGCGGATGGGCGTTCGCGGTCGCGATGATCATCGCGTTCGTGATGATGCAGGCGCAGGCGACCACGTTCTCCGAAGCGGCCGCGATGCTGCCGACGGCCGGCTCGGTTTACGATTACCTGTCGTGCGGGCTGGGCCGCTTCTGGGCGATCACCGGCACGATTTCCGCGTATTTCCTCGTGCACGTGTTCGCCGGCACGGCGGAGACGATCCTGAGCGGCATCATGGCGCTCGTCAATTTCGAATCGCTGAACGCCGCGTTCGAGAAGCACAACAGCGCCTGGCTCGTCGGCGTCGGCCTCGTGATCACGTTCGCGATCACCAACATCGTCGGCATCAAGGTGTTCAGCAAGCTCGAGATCGTGCTGACGGCCGGCATGTGGCTGTCGCTGATGATCTTCGGGATTCTCGGGCTCGCGGCCGCGCCGGCCGTGCATCTCGACGGCTGGTTCGGCGGCTCGGAAGTCGGCACGTCGGTGCCGGCCGTGCTGTCGCTGGTCGGGATGGCGATGTTCATGTTCGTCGGCTGCGAGTTCGTCACGCCGCTCGCGCCGGAAATGAAGGCGCCGGGCCGCACGATCCCGCGCGCGATGACGATCGGCCTCGTCGGCGTCGCGATCTGCATGTTTCTGTACGGCGCGGCGATCCGCCGCCAGGTCGCGAACGTGCCCGTGAGCCCCGACGGCCTCACGCACCTGCTCGACACGCCGGGCGCGATTCCCGCGTTCGCGCTGCAGGTGTTCGGCCCGTTCGGCCGTATCTGGTTCGGCATCGCGTTCCTGTTCGCGGGCGCCGCGACGATCAACACGCTGATGGCCGGGCTGCCGCGGATCCTGTACGGGATGGCGATCGACGGCGCGCTGCCGCGCTGCTTCGCGTACCTGCATCCGCGCTTCAAGACGCCGGTGGTCGGCATCGTCGCGGCGGCCGTCGTGCCGATCTTCCACGCATGGCTGATCAACGGCAATCTCGACAGCATCCTGCATCTCGTGCTCGCCGCGACCTGCGCGTGGGGCACCGCGTACCTGCTCGTCACCGCGTCGGTCGTGATGCTGCGCATCCGCCGCCCGGACCTGCCGCGCCCGTATCGTTCGCCGCTGTTCCCGCTGCCGCAGATCGTGTCGAGCGTCGGCATCGTGCTCGCGATCTGGTACATCACGCCGCCCGGCATGAACGCGCGCGACATCTACGTGCCGTTCGGCGCGATGCTCGGGCTCACCGCGTTGTACGCGCTGTTCTGGACGCTCGTCGTGCAGCGCCGGCATCCGTTCAGGCCGGTGCCGGTCGAGGAAGTGCTGCGCAACGAGCACGTCGCGTCGTGAAGGCCGCGCTCGCCCGGTGGCGTGCGGCGCCCGATGCGCCGCCGCCCGGCCATCGGCCCGGCGCGATCGCCGCGCGCGTGCTCGCCGACCTGCATGCCGTGCGCGATACCGACGATGTGGGCAGCCCGACGGCGCGGCTGCCGAACGGCGTGCGCGTGAGCGTCGAAGAGCGCGTCGAGCGCCAGTTCCTGATGCATACGGTCAGCGTGAAGGTGGCGGTGACTGTACACGGCCCGGTCGCGCAGGGCCGCGCCCGTGTGCGGCAGACCGGCTGGCTGCGCCGCACGGGTATCGATGCGGCGCCAGCGCCGGGATGCGACTTCGGATTCGTCGCCACGGTGGCTGCGCTGGTCGCCGAGCCGTCGCTGGCCGACGCGCTGCGGCCGCTGCACCTGACCGACTGCGCGATCGACGCGCGCGACGGCCGCTGGACGCTCGCGATCGTGCCGTTCGGCGGCAGCGAGGTCGTGAACCGGATGCCGTCGTTTCGCCGCTACGTCCGGCTGACCGGCGAGCAGGCGGCCGCGCTGTCGGCGGCCTGTCTTGCGTTCGAAACGGCACTGCGCAGGTTTTTGCGCGGGTAAGCTGTGGCGTTGCGGCGGGGCGAACGCCTCGGTCGCATCCAGGAATCAGGGTTTTACCGGAGGCGCCGATGTTGTTCCAGTCACGCTCGCACGAAGACGTGCACGACCACGGGCTCGCGATCGCGGGCTGGCATCAGGTCTACCGCCAGATGACGCCGGGCCGCTTCAGGGGCACGGTCACGCAGGTGCTGTACGACGATTTCCACTTCTTCCGCGAAACGACCAACCGGCGCGTCGCGCAAACCGGGCTCGCGCCGGCCGGACGCACGTCGCTCGCGGTGCCGCTGTCCGTGCCGCTCGCGGGCACGTTCCAGGGCCAGCCGGTCGACGGTTATGCGCTGCTCGCGCTGCGCGCCGGCGAGGATTTCGAATTCCATACGCCGGAAGGGATGGGGCTCGTCGGGATCAGCGCGGCGTCCGACATGGTCGACGAGCTGTGCGAGGCCGAATTCGGCGCGGCCGGCGCGCGCAAGCTGCGGCATGTGACGCGGCTGTCCGATGAGCAGGGCGTCGCGCTCGGCGTGCGGCTGTCGTCGCTGATCGACGATGCGCAGCGCGACCCCGGCCACCTCGAATACGCGGCCACCCGCAAGATGTTCCGCGACGCGATGCTCGGCATGTTCCTCGATGCGCTCGAACAGGGCATCGGCGTCGAGCGCCGCGACATCACGCATGCCACCTACAGCGACATCGTGAGCCGCTGCGAGAAGCATCTGCGCGACCGGCCCGAAGAACCCGTCACCGTGCTCGAACTGTGCCGCGCGCTGCGCTGCAGCCGCCGCACGCTGCAAACCAGCTTCCAGCGCGTGGCCGACGTCACGCCGGTCGGTTATCTGCGCACGATCCGGCTGAACGCGGTGCGGCGCATGCTGCGCACGACGCCGGTACGGCAGCTCGGCGTCGGCGAGGCCGCCGCGAGCTGGGGTTTCACGCATCTCGGCTATTTCGCGCGCGAGTATCGCGACCTGTTCGGCGAGCTGCCTTCCCAGACGACGCGTCCCGACTGACGCACGCGCACCGCGACGGCGTCGTCGGACATCGTCGCAGGCAGCGCGATCCACCGTTTGCCGATTTGCGATAGAGGTCCTGAATTTTCGCTGGATAGAGTCCCGTCACCCCTATCGACAACACCATCGGTTTGCACTGCGAATCGACGACACCAGAGGACGGGACATGAAGATCGGACGACGACTGGCCGCGGCCGCGGCTACGCTGGGTTGCATGCACGCGCATGCGCAGGCCTCCGGCAGCGTGACGCTGTACGGCACCGTGGACACCGGTGTCATCTACTCGACGAACCAGCAGTTCACGCGCGCCGATGGCAGCACGGGCGGCGGCCATGCGTGGCAGATGGGCGGCGGCAACCTCGTGCCGTCCCGCTTCGGCTTCCAGGGCGCCGAGCCGCTCGGCGGCGGGCTCGACGCGGTGTTCACGCTCGAACAGCAGCTCCTGTCCGCGAACGGGCAGGCGCTGCAGGGCGGCACCGCATTCAGCCGGCAGGCGTGGGTCGGGCTGCGCCAGGACGGGATCGGCACGCTCGGCCTCGGCCGGCAGTACGACTCGTACACCGACATGCTGGGCGCGTATGTGTCGAGCAACAACTGGGCGACGCCGTATGGCTCGCATCTCGGCGACGTCGACAACCTGAACGCCGCGTTCAATTTCAACAATGCGGTGAAGTTCACCAGCGCCGATTTCAACGGCCTCACGTTCGGCGGCACGTTCAGCTTCGGCGGGCAGGCCGGCGATTTTTCCGCGAAGCGCGGCTATGCGGTGGCCGCGACGTACACGCGCGCGCCGGTGGCGTTCTCGGTCGGTTACCTCGACCTGCACCAACCGCTCGATGCGGCGCTCGGCGGCGCGAGCGGCTATATCGGCGATTTCGCGTGCAGCAACCCGGGCGCGATGTATTGCCTGCTGCAGGATGCCGGCTCGATGCGCGCGTTCGGCGCGGGCGGCTCGGTGACGTTCGGCGCGGCGACGGTCGCACTCACGTACACGCATACGCGCCTCGGCGACAGCCGCTATTTCTCGACTGCCGCACAGCCGCGCACGCAGGCGTTCACGTTCGACATCGGCGAGCTGAACGTCACGTACATGTTCACGCCCGCGCTGCAGGGCGGCGTCGCGTACATCTTCAACGCCGCGCATACCGACGGGCGCGGCACGACGCGTTTCCACCAGCTGAACGTCGGCACGAACTACAGCCTGTCGAAGCGCACGGCACTGTATGCGGTCGCGATCGGCCAGATCGCGAGCGGCACGGGGCTCGGCACCGATACGAACGGCAACGCGGTGAACTACGCGCAGATTCCGGTGCTCGCCAACAGCAACTCGAGCCGGCAACTGGCGGTGATGGCCGGGATCCGCGTGAACTTCTGACGGGGCCCGTGTGGTCAGGCGGGCAGGCGGCCGCCGGGCCCGACGGCTGTCTCTTCCGCCGCGTGCCATAAATTCTTAACGATCGGCGTGAACAATGGCGTTCGCTTCAGGCAGCCGGAAGCGTCGCCCGCGTTGCACACGTGTGCAACGCCCGGCTGTCCCGCCACCACGCCGAACGAGAGAGACCCCATGACCTTGCTGAGCCGCCTGCGCGCGCTGTCCGCCGCCCTTGCGCTGTCCTTCGCCACCACGCACGCCGTTGCCGCGGATCTCGTTATCGCAGGCCGCGACGACATCTACGGCAAGGGGCTGGCCGACGCCGTCGCCGGTTTCAACAAACTGCACCCGGGCACCGAGATCGAGCTGCTCAAGCTGCCGAACGCGAACCTGTACCAGAAGCTCAAGCTGTCGATGCGCGAAGGCACCGGTGCGTACGACCTCGTGATGATGGACGACACGTGGGCGCCCGAATTCATCGGCAACGGCTGGCTGAAGCCGCTGCCCGCGTCGCTCGCGGACGCCGATCTCGTGCCGTCCGCCGTCGCGCTCGGCCGCAACGCGGCCGGCGCGCTGTATGCGTTGCCGATCGTCGGCAACGTCGAGATGTTCGCGTACCGCAAGGACCTGCTCGCGAAATACAAGCTGCAGCCGCCGCGCAACTGGGACGACGTGCTGAAGATCGCGCAGACCGTCGGCGGCGCGGACAAGAGTGTGTCGGGCGTCGTGTTTCGCGGCACGAAGGGCAACCCGGTCGTGACCGGCTTCCTGCCGATCCTGTGGGCCTACGGCGGCGACGTGTTCGACCATGCCGGCAACGTGACGATCGATTCGCGCGAAGCGCAGGCCGCGCTGAAGACGTTCCTCGCGCTGAAGGCGTCCGCGCCGCAGGACGTCGACGTGTACGGCGCGGCGGAAGTGCGCGATGCGCTGCAGCGCGGCACGGCCGCGCAGTCGATCGAGGTGTGGCCTGCATGGGTGCCGGCGCTCGACGATCCGAAGCAATCGCGCGTGGTCGGGCAGATCGCGCTGCAGCCGCCGCCCGGGCAGACCGCCGGCCCGGCGCCGATGCTCGGCATCTGGCAGATGGGCATTCCGAAGGACGCGCCGCACGCGAAGCTCGCGCAGGACTTCCTGGCTTACCTGACCGCCCGCGACACGCAGACGCGCCTCGCCGGAATCGGCATTCCGCCGACCCGCCGCAGCGTGTTCGCCGATCCGGCGCTGGTGCGCCAGTACCGCTGGTATCCCGATCAACTGAAGGCGCTCGAGGCCGGTCGTGCGCGGCCGCGCGTGAAGGACTGGCAGCAGGTCGAGAGCATTCTCGGCGACCAGCTCCAGCTCGCGCTGACCGGGCAGGCCGCGCCCGACGCCGCGCTGCGCCAGGCGCAGCAGAAGATCGCGCAGGCGATGGCCGCGGCCGGCAAGTGATGGCCCGCCTCGATACGTCGCCCGGAACCCGCGCATGAAAGCCTTCGGCCGCAGCCTGCCGTTCGCCGCGCTGCTCGGTCCCGCACTGCTGGTGCTCGCCGCGCTCGCGCTGTATCCGGTCGCGCAGGTGCTGATCGACTCGTTCTGCCGGGTCGACTACGCGGCCGGCCGCCGCGCGTTTGCGGGGCTCGCGAACTATCGCGCGGTGCTAGGCGACGACGCGTTCACGGCCGGCTTCGGCAATACGCTGCGTTTCACGATCGTGGCGTCGCTCGCCGAGGTCGCACTCGGCTTCAGCCTCGCGCTGCTGTTCGTGCGCGCGTTTCCGGGGCGGCGCATCGCGCTGCCGCTCGCGATCCTGCCGATGATACTGTCCACGCTCGTGTGCTCCGCGATCTGGCGCAACTGGCTCAACTTCGACGGATTCCTGAACAAGTTGCTCGCGGCGTTCGGCATCGAAGGCGTGCGCTGGCTGTCGGATCCGCATCTCGCGCTGTGGTCGCTCGCGCTCGTCGACGTATGGCAGTGGACGCCGATGGCGTTCCTGATCGTGCTGGCGGGGCTGCAATCGATTCCCGGTGAACTGTACGAAGCCGCGCGCACCGACGGCGCGAGCGAGTGGCAGTGCCTGCGCGACATCACGCTGCCGCTCGCGGCGCCGCAGATCGGCCTCGCGCTGCTGCTGCGCTCGATCGACACGTTCAAGCTGTTCGACAAGGTCTATGCGCTGACGGGCGGCGGCCCCGGCAACGCGACGCAGACGCTGTCGACCTATATCTACGACACGGGCTTCCGCTTCTTCAACGTCGGGCCGGCGAGTGCCGCGTCGGTGCTGATGCTCGCGGCGTCCGCGCTGCTGGTCTGGGGGTATGTATGGCAGACGGTTCGCAAGCGGCGCGCATGACGGCGCAACCCTCGGGCATCTCACGCACGCGAACGGGCGCCGCATTCGGTCGCGCGGTGCCGTCGGCGCTGCGTGTTGCCGCGCTCGCGCTGTTGCTGTTGCCTTGCCTGTGGATGGCCGGTGCGGCCTTCATGCCGACGCTCGAGCGCCTCGATCATCCGTTGCGGATCTTGCCGGCCGCGCCGACCTTCGAGCATTTCGCGTCGGTGTGGTCCAACGGCATCGGCGCGCCGCTCTTCAATTCGCTGCTGGTCGGATTCGGCACGACGCTGCTCGCGCTGGCGCTCGAGTTTCCGGCTGCGTATGCGCTCGTGCGGCTGCGGTTTCCGGCACGGCTCGACCTGCTGTTTCTGGTGCTCGTGCTGGCGTTGAAGCTGATGCCGCCGATCACGATCGCGGTGCCGCTGTTCGCGCTCGCGAAGCGGCTGCACCTGCTCGATTCGACGCTCGGCCTGATGCTCGCGTATCAAATCTACGCATTGCCGATGGCGATCTGGATGCTGCTCGCGTTCGTGCGCGACGTACCGGTCGAATACGAGGAAGCGGCCTGCATCGATGGCGCGGGGCTGGCCCGACGGCTCGTGCAGATCGTGCTGCCGCTGTGCGCGCCGGGGCTGATTGCGACCGCGATCTTCGTGTTCATTGCCGCATGGAACGAGTTCCTGATCGCGCTGCTGTTCGTGTCGACGCCGAGCCGCTTCACGCTGCCGCTCGCGATCGCCGGTTATGTGACGGAGAACGGCATCGACTGGGGCGACCTGATGAGCGCGGGCTTGATGGCGTCGCTGCCCACGCTGGCCGTGGCCGGTTACGTGCAGCGCTACCTGTTGCGCGGGTTCGCGGGCGGGTTGAAGTGACGCGCGGCAACGCCGCGCCCGATTTCACCGTGTCATGCGCAGCTATGCCGCACCACCTGCGTGACCGGCACGACACGCGTGCGCGACGGGCCGTCGAACGTCTGCATCCGGTCGGCGAGCAGGTCGACCGCCGCATGTGCGAGGCCGCGCGTGTCCTGCCGGAGCGTCGTCAGCCGATAGGCGTCGTATTCGGCGGCCGGGATGTCGTCGAAGCCGACCACGCGCAGGTCGTCCGGCACGTGCAACCCGAATTCGCTGCGCGCGGCGTCGATCACGCCGAGCGCGAGCAGGTCGGACGAACAGAACACGCCGTCGGGCCGCTCGCCGGACGCGAACAGTTGCCGTGCGGCGTCGATCCCGCATGCATGCGTGTCGGACGGCGTGTCGAGCGCGCGCGTGAGCGTCGCGTCGAATGCGTCACCGCGCCCGATCGCATGCTCGAACGCCGCGGCGCGCGACTGCGCGCTGTAGCTCGCGCCGCGCGGCCCGACGAACGCGAGCCGGCGCGCGCCGGCCCGCACGAGCCGCTGCGCCGCATGGACGGCGCCCGCCGCGTTGTCGCTGACGACGATATCCGCGCCCGGCAGGTTCGCGTCGCGGTTGATCATCACGACGGGGATCCGGTGTTCGAGATACTGCTGCGCCACCGACAGCGGCGGCGACGCGGACGTCATAACGAGGCCCGCGATCCGGTAGCTGAGCAGTTGCTCGAGCGATTGCCGGACCTGGCGCGGATCTTCCGCGTTGGTCACGAGCGGCGTGAGTGCGCGCTGCCCGAGCGCGGCCATCAGGTCCGTCAGCAGCCGCGCGCGAAACGGATTCTCGAAGCCGGCCGTCACGACGCCGATCATGCTGCTGCGCTGCGTGATCATGTCGCGCGCGATCAGGTTGACCTGATAGCCGAGCGCACGCGCGGCGACCATCACGCGTTCGCGCGTTTGCGGCGCGATGCTCGCCGTCGGCGAGAACGCGCGCGACACCGCGGAGCGCGATACACCGGCCCGCGCCGCGACATCCGACGCCGTCACCCACGGTTTTCTTTCCTTGTCATTCATTGAGTCATGATCCGTTCGAGCCACGATACGTGCACGCCGCCCGCCGACTGGATGTCGGCGCTCGACGATGCGCGGTTGCTGCATACGCTGACCCTACCGGGCAGCCATGACACCTGTGCGTATACCGTCGACGATCGGCTCGTGCGCACGCAGCGCGCGCCGCTCGATGCGCAGCTCGCGCACGGCGTGCGGCTGCTCGACATCCGCTGCCGGCACGTGCGCGATGCGTTCGACATCCATCACGGCGGCGTCGCGCTCGGCATGACGTTTGACGATGTGCTGGCAACCTGCACACGCTTTCTCGATGCGCATCCGCGCGAATGCATCGTGATGTCGGTGAAGGACGAATGGCCGGCGCATGCGTGCACGCGCGGCTTCGATGCGACGTTCGACGCGCATCGCGCGCGCCACCCGCGGCTGCGCTGGCATGCCGGCGGCACGTTGCCCGCGCTCGGCGACGTGCGCGGTGCGGTCGTGCTGCTGCGGCGCTTTCGCAGCGGCCGGCCGTTCGGCATCGACCTGACCGCGTGGCCCGACAACGCGACGTTCACGATCGATCATCCCGACGGTGCGTTCGTGATCCAGGACGAATACCGCGTGCCGGTGGCTGCGTCGATCGGCTGGAAGTGGCGCGCGATCGACGCGCTGCTCACGCACCTGCCGACACCGGAAAGCGGCCGCTGGGCGATCAACTTCTGCAGCGGGACGGGGATGGGCGCGAATCCGTCGACGGTTGCGCACGGCGACGGCAGGGTGCAGGGCATTCATGCGCGGCTGGCCGAACGATTGCGCGAGCAGCGCGGCTCGTGCGGCGCGATGCTGCTTGATTTCTGCGATGACGACGACTGGGCGCTGGTGCGCACGCTGATCGACTGCAACGACCATGCGCCGGCGCCGGGCGTCTGGCGCAAGGCGTTTCGCTGTTAGCGGAGATTCGCGCTGAAGAACGCGAGTGCTTTGGTATCGAGTGTTTCGTGGAAGGCTGCGCGATCGAATCCCGTCGCATCGTTGCAGATTTCAGGTGCGCGGTGCATCAATTGATCGGGGCATGGCGCGAGAAACGCGAAATGCGCGGCATTCGGCACGACGTGAAATTCCGGCCGTTGCGGCAGCAAGCCGGCCAGCGCGTCGACCGTTTCCGGCTCCACGCCGTCGCCGCCCGATTCGGATGCCCAGAGCTGGATCGGCGCATGCACGTCCTTCAGCGTGTCGGCGGTCGGGAATTCGTCGAGCGGGTCCGCCAGCACGTAGGCCTTGATGTCGGCGGGTCGCTCGACGAACTCTCGCAGGTCGGCCGCGCGGCTCATGTCGAGGGCAGTGTCGCCCGGATGGTTGACGGCCGGGGGGAAGATCCGCGCTCACGGAGGTAGTGTTCCCCGTACATCAGGCATGGCCGGATTCCACGACAACGCCGCGATACCGTATCACCGCGTCGCGATCGCCACCGCCGCACCGGCCATCGCGGCCGCGCTCGTGCGGTTCGCGATTCGCTTCGCGCGCGCCGACGTCAGCAAGGCTCGTGCGCGCGACGCGAGCAGCGACCAGAAGCAGTCGGCGAGGATCAGCACCGCGAGCATCGTGCCGACCAGTTCGGCCCATGCGAGAACGCCCACGTGCGTGAGATCGACGATGGTCGGCAGCAGCGCAAGATAGAACAGCATGATCTTCGGATTGCCGAGCGTAACCAGCATGCCCGCGACGAACATGCGCCACGGCGACTGGCCGCGCGGCAGGTCGTCCGCGCCCGTCCCGGTAGGCGCGGTCCACATCTTCCACGCGAGGAACAGCAGGTACGCGACGCCGAGCAGTTTCAGCACGATCAGGCCTGTCTCGAACGTGCGTGCGAACGCGGACAGCCCCGCGACCGCGAGCGTGAGCCACAGCGCTTCACCGAGCCACATAGCCGCCAGAAACGGCAGTACGTCTCGCACGCCGTTCGTCAGCACGCGCGCGACGAGCGCGGCGACGCTCGGGCCGGGCGTGCCGGCGGTGACGAGCAGGGCGAAGGCGAAGACGGCAAGCGCGGATAACGTCATGACGAACCTCGTGGAGGGGGCATTCGAAACGTATGAAGTTTCGATTATAGTGACGGCCGTTCCAGACTGCCTGCCTGAATTGCCGTCATGACTGCATCGATCCTGATCCGTCCCGCCACGCGGGAAGACGCGGCCGCGATGGCTGCCGTGGAAGTCGCCGCCGCGCAGCGGTTTCGCGAGATCGGCATGACCGACATCGCCGATGGCGAGCCGACCGATACGGCCGACGTGCTCGCACGCATCGACGGCGGCCGCGCGATTGTCGCGGTCGATGCGCAGGGCGCGTGCGTCGGGTTTGCGTTCTACCGGCTGCTCGATGCGCAGCGGCTGTATCTGGAGGAACTGGATGTCGCGCCGTCGCATGCCGGACAGCGGATCGGCGCGCGCCTGATCGAACAGGTGACGGCGCGCGCGGTGCAGCAGGGTATCGCGCAGGTCGTGCTGTCGACGTTCCGCGACGCACCGTGGAATGCGCCGTACTATGCGCGCCTCGGTTTCCGGATCATCGACGACGCGTCGCTCGACGATACGCTGCGCGCGGTCCGCGCGCATCACGTCGCGCGCGGGCTCGACGAGACGCAGCGCGTGTTCATGCGCGCGGACGTGCGCGCCTGAACACGTGCTGCCCGGCCGTCAGGCCGCGTCGCTCAGCGCCGGGTAGTCGGTGTAGCCCGTTTCGCCTTCCGCGTAGAACGTTTCCGGCACCGGCTTGTTCAGCGGCGCGCCGAGTTCGAGACGGCGCGGCAGGTCGGGGTTCGCGATGAACAGCTTGCCCCATGCGATCGCGTCGGCGCTGCCGCTCGCGAGTGCGGCCTGCGCGGTGTCGAGCGTGAACTGCTCGTTCGCGATCAGCGGGCCGCCGAACGCTTCCTTCAGGCGCGGGCTCAAGTGGTCGCCCGAATACGATTCGCGCGTGAAGATGAACGCGATCTTGCGGCGGCCGAGTTCGCGCGCGACATAGCCGAACGTTGCCGCCGGATCGGAATCGCCCATCGTGTGCGCGTCGCCGCGCGGCGCGAGGTGCACGCCGACACGGCCGGCGCCCCACACGTCGACCGCCGCGTCGACCACTTCGAGCAGCAGGCGCGCGCGGTTCTCGACCGGGCCGCCGTACGCATCGGTGCGGCGGTTGGTGCTGTCCTGCAGGAACTGGTCGAGCAGGTAGCCGTTCGCGCCGTGGATCTCGACGCCGTCGAAGCCGGCCGCCTTCGCGTTTTCGGCACCCTTGCGGTACGCGGCGACGATGCCCGGAATTTCGTCGAGTTCGAGCGCGCGCGGCGTCACGTACGGACGCTGCGGACGCACGAGGCTCACGTGGCCGCCCGCGGCGATCGCGCTCGGCGCGACCGGCAGGTCGCCGTTCAGGAACACCGGATCGGAGATCCGGCCGACGTGCCAGAGTTGCAGCACGATGCGCCCGCCGGCCGCGTGCACGGCCTGCGTCACCTGCTTCCAGCCTTCGACCTGCTCATCGGACCAGATGCCGGGCGTGTCCGCGTAGCCGACGCCCTGCGCCGTGACCGAGGTCGCCTCGGTAATGATCAGGCCGGCCGACGCGCGTTCGGCGTAGTAGCGGGCCATCAGTGCGTTCGGCACGCGCGTCGCGCCCGCACGGGAGCGGGTGAGCGGCGCCATCACGATGCGGTTCGGCAGGGTCAGGTCGCCGAGGGTAACGGGATCGAACAGCGTGGGCATGACAGATAACCTCTTCACGAAAGGCGGGCGCGCCATCGCGTCATGCGCAACGCGGGCCCGCGTGGCCGATACGGCCGGTTGGCTAGAGATCGCGGCGCAAAGCGTCGTGAAATGCGTCGATGACGGCCTCGTTGCGCCGGAAGAACGCCCACTGGCCGATCCGCGTCGACGTCACGAGCCCCGCGCGCTGCAGCGTCGCGAGGTGCGCGGAAACGGTCGACTGCGACAGCCCGCAGCGCGCGTCGATCTGCCCCGCGCAGACGCCGTGGTCGTACGGCAGCGTCTGTGCCGGAAAATGCTCGCCCGGCGTTTTCAGCCAGTTGAGGATTTCCCGGCGTACGGGGTTGGACAGCGCTTTCAGGATCGCGTCGATGTCGATTTCGGTCGGCATGGTGGAGCGGGTGTTTCGGTTGGGCAGACGGGTATCGTCGATGGACGAATCATATATCGTAATTTGACGATATGTTTGAAAGCACTGCTGGCTATGGGGTTGATAGCTGTCGACCGAGGCGATTCGCTATCGTCGCGCGAGGTTGACCGGCGCTGCACGCATGGCTGCCGCAGGTGCTCCTTCTACAGTTGGCGGACGCAACCAATTCCGGCTTTGCGTTGTCTCGCGCGGACCGCGGGTAATGCAATCAGATGTCGCGTGTACGGGGAATGACGACTGCCTGGCCGTGCAATCTGCCGTCCGTATCGAGAAGTTGCCACAGTGTTGCTTCCTCGATCATGAAGCGCTGGCCGGATTTCGTGATGCGAATGCCTTTGTATCCGGTCTCGTAGCCAAGCCGCTGTACGCGTGCGAGGAATTGCTGCCGTTCCTCGCGATTCGGCGCTTCGGCAGAGAGCCGGGACGGAAGCCGGGTGATTTCATCCCAGCCATATCCGAATCGGCGCTGCGCGGCCTTGTTGGCATAGATAAAAAGCGGATCGGGGTCGGTGTTGTGTGCAAGCACTGCGAACGGGGCGCTCTCATAGAGCCACTCGGTTGCGTCATTCTCGGGAATGGTGGCCGGCACGAGCGGGCGACCGAGCAGTCGAGCATGGCTGTCGGCAAGCAACTGATAGAAGGCTGGATTGCGAAAGAGCGGAGTCATCTGACACATCACGGGAATATTGGACGCCGTTACGATACAGCAGCTTCATGCGACGCTGCGCATCGTGCCGGATCACGCGGGTACGCCATTCCGAACATGGCAGCCGGGGGCGAAGCGCTGAACATGAGTGCGAGACTCAGCGCACCGATGCAAAACAGGTATTCGGTGCTCGCAAGCATGAGTGTGCGGGCCGTCACCGAATCGCCCGGATCATTTGAAAACGCCCGGATGAAGATACTGCCCAAGCTTTCCGTTTCACTGAATCGACCTGCCTGAGGTGATGCAAGGCGCAACCCGCACATGCCCGCGTATGTCTTGCACGGCCGCTTCTGCGGCCTGGACGCCGGAGAAAATTGCCGTGGGTACGCCATACCCCGGGAACGTCGTTTGTCCTCCGAGATAGAGGCCACGCAGCCCTGTCCGATGCGGAAAGAACTTGTCAGGCGTGGTGCCTGGCGCGATGCCGTAGAGCGCACCCTCGTATAGGTGCCGTCCGCGCGCGAAATCCTGCGGATCCGATACCCGGACGTCTTCCAGGCAAAGGCCGGGGAGATGGGCCTGTATCGCGTCGAGATAGTCGCCGACCACGGCCTGCGTCATCGCGCTCGTCCATTTCGATGCGGAATCGATTCCCGTTGCTGGCGCATACAGTTCCAATACTGCGTTGCCGTTTGGCGCAAGCCCCGAGAGCACCTGTGACGGACAGGTGTAGGCGAGCCAGCGAGGAACCCCGGGCGTCGATACATGCATGGCCGCCTGTTGCGGCATCGGGGGAACATGATTGGTAATGAAGGCGCGTGGCAGCACGGCACCGGAGCAGCCGATCTGGATTGAAATCGCGCGATGCGAGAGCGGTGCCGCTCGCGCCGTTTGCGCTAGCCGCCGAGGTAAGGCGTGGGCGGGCAACAGGTGGCGGACCACTTCGAAACCCGAACACGTCGCCACGACGCAATCGGTCGGGATGCGCTCGCCATCGGCAAGGGCGATGCCCCGAGCGGCCCCGTTCTCTACGAGGATTTCGCGTACATGGGCACCGAACCTGATCGGCACCGACAGTCTGGACAGTTCGCGCGCCATGACGGAGCTGATGGCGCCCATGCCTGCGCGGGGCAAATGGAATCCTTCCTCCAGCATGGCCAGCAAGCCAATGATCTGCGTTGCCGGAAGGCGATCGGGTGGTTGCCCGGTGTAGAGCAGTGTCGATGCGACAGCCGCCTGCAGGTCCGCATCGGCGAAGTGCGACGCGATCAGGCGGCTGACATGCCCATTCATGCGGGGCAGGTAACGCCACAGTTTGCTTAACGTCCGTAGAAGCGACGGCTCCTGCGGCAGAACTTCATCAACCAGCGTGCGGTAGATGGGGCCCCATTGCTGTTGGAGCCTGCCAAGGCCGTCACGCAGTTGCCGTGTCCGTGAATCCTCCCTGTCGCCTTCCACATACGACGTGCCGGCACTGGATAGATGAACGGCCGTTCCATTCTCCAAATGCGTAACGTGAGGCCGTTCGATGGCCACCATCGGAACCTCGCGATCGAAGTCGAGACCAAGGCGCCGGAACGACGCGCGAATGAGCGAGGGCACCGCTACATACATCGCGCCGTTATTGAATGTGAAACCGTTTACCGTCGTGGTGGAACAGCAGCCGCCGGCTGCGTCCGAGGCCTCCAGTACGACGACGGGTCTGTCATTGCGTGCCAGCGTCAGCGCGGCAGCCAGGCCGGCCAGGCCCGCGCCGATCACGACGACGGGTTGCTCGCCATTGCTCGTCATACGATCCTCCATGATTTGCACGAAGAGCAATATTGCGTGTCGTGCATGAAAGGTGAAGTCGCGGCAAGCCTCGACCGCATCAAACGCCGGCGAACGAGACTTGCCGCCACAGGGCAGAGATCGACGCTTGGCTCGCCGCGTCGAGAGGGCGGTCAAGGATGCAATGGTTCGCCATCGGTCGGGAACGTATGCCGGGCGTGCCAGCCGCCATCCTTCCGAATCAGCCGGACCGAGTTGAGGCCCAGTGGATCAGGCGCAACCCCCCGCATGCGCGACCACAGTTCAACCCAGGCGGGCTCACAGGTAACGGTCACCACATAAGGATCGTCCGGCCCGTTGGGGAACCAGGTGCGCAGTGATTCTTTCCAGATGCGTTGCTTCAGCGCAGTCTCCGCGGAGACTGTCGGGACGGTCCCGATCGTGACGTATCCCCGGTCAGCCATGCTGAGAAAGGACAGACTGATCGTCTTCCCCTGGCGAATCTCCGACGCTTTGCGCGTTCTCGAGTCGGTCATGAAACGAATCGTGAGGTCCTTCCCGATCTCCAGAACCTCGACGACTCTGGAGTTGATCTGACCGGACGCGTCGTTCGAAGATACAAAACAGAAGGCGCAATGACTGACGATTTCAGTTGCTTGTTGAAAGAGTTGGCTTGCATTCATGATGATGTGCGACAGCGTTTCAGGGAGCCCCCGAAAACCGGGAAACTCGGCGGAAAAAGGTCAGGTGGCGCATGTTCATGCACCTCGATCTCGACACGTCGTCGGTTCTCGACGTCGCTTTCGCGACAGCGATCTACCGGGCGACAGTATCCCGATGCCCGCCTCCATGGCGGTAAGGTACGTCGCGACGTGCAGGCCTGCGCCAAGAGCGAACACTGCAACCATGATCCAGCTCGAACGCGTTCTGGCAAACAGGACGGGTTGCGCGACCGTCCTCAGCAACCAGAATCCGCTTCCCGCCAGCGCAAGCGGCCCCTGGATCTGCGCTGCAACCAAGCCGAGCGACACTCCATAGACGAAGAGCACGTAACTCAACATCACGTTGAGTGTCTGGGTAATGCTCTGATTGAGCCTCCCGCCGTTCCCGAGTGACTGTGGCCACTTGAGCCAACGCCAGAAGGTCAAATGGAACAATACGAAGCCGAGGTCGTATATGACACTGAGTGAGGTCGATAGCGCTGGATGCACTGAAGTGGCTCCAATGGTGAGCCTTGGACATTGAAGGTTCCGCATGAAGTCAGGCCTGCCGCAGATTTCGACTCGCCCGGCAGGCAACGCGATTTAATGCACTACATGCAACTGTATACGTCGTGCATTATTGTGACAACATGCATTGGAGGTGCCCGCTTGATGTTCCGTGCACGCTGCAATCCGAGGTCGCGAATCGCGCCGCTGCTTCTTCATTCCCCGAGCTGCGCGCGCAGCTTGTCGAGCGCTTTCGGGTCGTCGCGCGGCGGGCCGCTCGTTCCGACGGCTGCCGCCCGGTAGCGGCTGCGCCGGCATCGATGCGGTGATCGCCGGTGTGCGTTCGGCACGGCGTTCGCAGTGGCGGCCGCGCCGAACCGGCCGACTGAACCGCCGACCGAACCGCCGACCGAACCGCCGACCGAACCGCTTTCCGCAACGGGTCGGCAGCGCGCGACGGATTCTGCGACCATCGCCGTTAAAGTCATACCCGCAACCAGGTCCGTCGCCATGTCACTCATTTCCGTCGCCTTTGCAAGAATCCGGCTTTCGCGCGTGCTGCCGGCCGTCCGAAACCTGTCATGCTCGATTCCGCTCGCGGCAGCCTGTGCCGCAATCGGCGTGCCGGGCGGCGCGCGTCCGGCCGAAGCCGCCACGCAGCACGAACGTCTCGAGGCCCCGGTCAAGGCCGTGGCCGACCAGCGCGTGGCCGTCGATACGCCGCAGGGCGGCGCGGTGCTGCCCGTCTATGCCGATCATCCGCTCGACACGGCCGCGCCCGACGTCACGCGGGTCTTCATCGTGATTCACGGCACGCTGCGCAATGCCGACGCGTACTACGCGTCGGGGCTCAAGGTCGTCGAGCAGGCCGGCGCGGCCGGGCAGGGCACGATGGTCGTCGCCCCGCAGTTCCTGACGCGCGCCGATACGCGCGCGTTTTCGCTGCCCGCGCAGACGCTGGCCTGGACCCAGGAAGGATGGAAGGGCGGCGAACCGGCGCGCCAGCCGGGCCCGGTCAGTTCGTTCGCCGCGCTCGATGCGTTGCTCGCGCATTTCGCCGATCGCAGCCTGTACCCCGCGCTGTCGACCGTGGTCGTGATCGGTCATTCGGCCGGCGCGCAATTGCTGCAGCGCTACGCGGTGGCCGGGCACGAAGGCGATGCGCTGGTGCAGGCCGGCATCGCCGTGCGCTATGTGGTCGCGAACCCGTCGAGCTATCTGTATTTCGACGACGAACGGCCGGACGCGCAAGCAATCGCGAGCGGTGCCTGCCCGCGCGCGACGCAATGGAAATACGGGCTGAAGTCGGCGCCGCCTTACGTCGCGTCGCAGGACGTGCGCGAACTCGAAACGCGCTACGTCGCGCGCCATGTCGTGTACCTGCTCGGGCAGGCCGATACGAACCCGTATACGCATTTCATCGACCGCTCGTGCGCGGCGATGGTGCAAGGGCCGTACCGGCTCGCGCGCGGGCTCGCGTATTTCGATTACCTGAAGAAGCGACACCCGGACGATCTCGCGCAGCAGGTCGTCGAAGTGCCGGGCGTCGGGCACGACAATCTCGGCATGTTCACGTCCGCTTGCGGGCTGGCCGTGCTGTTCGGCCAGGCGTTGCCGCAATCGTGTCCGGTCGTCGCCGGAACGGCGCCGGTCGTGCGCGCGGCGGGGCAGTGAGCGCGCGTGCGATAGGCGCGGCGACAATGGATCGATCAGGAAAATGCAGGAATCGACAAGATAAATTCATTTCCCAAGCTGGTGCTCGCGGTTCAGGATGACGGCGTTGCCAGGAGCGCTCCATGAACATCACGATCCTCGACGATTACTTCGACACGCGCCGCACGCTGCGGAGCTTTCGCAAGTTGGACTGTCACGCGGTCACGATCTGGGACGGTCACGAGCCGGGCGTCGACGCGCTGGCTGAACGCCTGCGCGAAACGGCGACGCTCGAGCCGTTGATCCTCGACCTGCTCGAATGGATCGGGCCACGCGCGCGGCCTTATGACGAGGTGATCGACGCATGGCGCACGTCGTGCCCGCGCCTGCCGGTGTGGGAGGAAGCCTGCGCGCGCGGCTACGTGGTCCGGCACCATGTGCCCGGTGGCATCGCGGAGGTCAAGGTGAGCGATGCCGGCCGCGCCCACCTCCGGGCCGCGCGCGCCTGATCGCACCGTTGCGATCGGCGCGCGATGCGACGCCGCACGTCATGCCGTTTTTTCAGCAACCGGCGGCGCGTCCGGATCGAATACCGTCAATCCTTCCGTCGGGTCCATCGGCAGGTCCCACGGACGGGCGGCGATCGCCCGTTTCGCGGCGTCGTAGCCGGCCTGCCGGCGGGCCGCGATGCCGGCCGGCGTGAAATCGATGTCCTTCAACTGATTGTCGCCGTCGAGTCGCGGTGCCGCGAGCTTGATCAGGCGCATCGTGGTTTCGCACCCCCACGCGGCGAGCCGGCGCACGGCCGGCGACGCGCGTTCGGCTTCAGGCACGTGCCGGATCAGTTCGCGGATCACGTGGCGCAGCCGGTGGATCTGCTGCTGGCGCGCGATGTGGCTGTCGGTGCGGCTCGCGTACTGGATGTCCTTTTGCCGTTCCGACACCTGCCAGATGCTCTCGGGCTCCGGGCCGGCCGGATTCCACATCTGCACCGAGAAGATGATCGAGCTCCGGCGCGGATTGTCGTCGAGCACGACCTCGACCGGCGTATTCGAATACACGCCGCCGTCCCAGTACGGCTCGCCGTCGATCCGTATCGCCGGGAACGCGGGCGGCAGCGCGCCCGAGCTCATGATGTGGTCGATTCCCAGGTGCGTGTCGCGCGAATCGAAATAGCGCATCGTGCCTGTGCACGCATTGACCGCGCTGACGGTCAGGCGCGGGTGGCCCGCGTTCAGCAGGTCGTGGTCGATCAGCGACGCGAGCGTGTCGCGCAGCGGCGCGATCCGGTAGTACGACGCGCGATCGACGCCGAGGCGGACCATCGGGCCGAGCCACGATGCCGGATTGGGCTGGAAGAATCCCGCGATGCCGCCGCCGATGATCATCAGCTCGGCCAGCATCTTGTCCCAGCCGGGCAGCAGCGCGGGCACGTCGAAGCGGGTCCGTTCGGTCACGCGCTGCCAGAACGCCAGCATCTTCTCGTAGCGCCGCTCCGGCGGATTCCCGGCGATCAGCGCGGCGTTGATCGCGCCGATCGACGTGCCGACCACCCAGTCGGGCCGGATGCCGGCTTCGTCCATCGCCTGGAAGACGCCGAGCTGGTACGCACCCAGTGCGCCGCCGCCCTGAAGCACGAGCACGACTTGCCCGGGGAGATCCATTCGTGCCGGCTGGCTCGCGGTCATGGCTTGCCTCGCTGCGTGTGACGGTGGGGCGGATCCGAACAGTTGGATTCAGTGTAGGCGATCGGCGGCGGGGGATCGACATTGCCTGACGCGCATCGGCAGGCATGCGCCGCCGTACGGCGGGCGTCACGCGTCCGGGTACGGTGTGCCGTCCTTGTGCAGGAACCGGCCGTCGCGGCTCGGGCTCATCATGTCGATGTCGGGGCAGGTGATCACGTCGTCCGGAGAGCGCGAGCCAACCTCGAGATAGACGGCGACCGCGTCCGACCGGTTGACGAGGTGATGGCCGTTGCCGGAGCCTTTCGGAAACGCCGCGCAGTCGCCCGCGCGCAGCACGGTCTCGCCGCCGTCCTCGATCATCACGAGTTCGCCTTCGAGCACGTACACGAATTCGTCTTCGTCGGAATGCCAGTGGCGCTGGCTCGACCAGCCGCCCGGCGGCACGCGCATCAGGTTGACGCCGAAATCGCGCAGGCCGCCGGCGTCGCCGAGGCGCTGGCGGATGCGCTGCGCGCACGGCGCGTCGAACGGCCGCGGATAGCCGCTGCCGCGGCGTTCGGGCACCGCGCTGAGGTCGATCCTGGGCATGGGCGGCTCCGTCTGCCACGCGGGCGAATGGGATGGTGGTCATTGTAGGCCGCCACCGCCTGCCGTTCGCCCGCGCGTTTCGGGGTGGGCCGCGTCATTCGACGGTGATCGTCTCCTTCATGTACGGATGAATCCCGCAGAACACCTTGTAGACGCCCGGCTTGTCGAAGCGGAACGAGTACGTCTCGTCCTGGTCGAGCGCCTTCGAATGAAAGATGCCGGCGTCGTTGACGACGGTGTGCGGTTCCCCGTCGAGGTTCTTCCACGTGATCGTCGTGCCGGCCTTGATCGTGGTCGACATCGGCGAAAACATGAAGTTGTGGATCGTGACCAGCGGGCCGTCGGGGCCCTGCGCGAGCGCGGCGAGCGGCGTGCCGGCGGCGGCCGCGCACAGGATCAGCGCCGCGATGATTCTTGGTTGCTTGAAGCGGGTCATGTCGGTCTCCTTATGGTTATCAGGCCAGCGTCGCGTCGTGCAGAGCCGACGCGGCCGGGTGGCCGGCGAACTCCACCGTCGTCACGCCGAGCATCTTCGGCAACTGGTCGCGCGGCACCGTGAGCGGCACGGGGCCCGGGCCGTTGCCGGCCGTCGGCTGCGGGAACGCGGTGGAACGCGCCGTGTGGAATGTCACGTTGCCCTCGACCTTCGACACGATCTGGTGGATGTGCCCGTTCAGCACGGTAACCGAGCCGAAGCGGCGCAGCAGCGCCATCGTCTGAGGCGCATCGCCGGTGCCCCAGCCCCACGGCTCGTAGATGGTCCACATCGGCATGTGCGAGAACACGACGATCGGCGTGCTCGACGAGCGGCCCTTCAGATCCTGCGCGAGCCACGCGAGCTGGTCGTCGCCGAAGCTGCCGAGCCCGTTCGGCTTGAAATGCATCACGTTGACGAGGCCGATGAAGTGCACGCCCGCATGATCGAAGCTGTAATAGCCGCGGTTGTCCGACACCTTGCCGAACCGGCCGAAATATTCGGCGCCCGAACCGTCGGTGACGTCGTGCTCGCCGGGCACCGTATGCAGTTCCGACACGCGCAGCGCGGACAGCAGTTGCGACGCGTGGTCGAATTCCTCCGGCTTGGACAGGTGCGTGATGTCGCCGGTATGGATGGTCAGTGCGGGCATCGCCGGCATCCCGTTGACGAGTTCGATCGTCTGCCGCAGCGTGGCCGACACGTCGGGGTTGGCATCCTTGTTGAAGCCGATGTGCGTGTCGCTGATCTGCACGAACAGCGGCCGGCCCGCGTCGGCCGGGCGCGCGTCGCCGGTTTGCGCGAGCGCGAGGTCGAACGGCGTCAGGATGCCGCCCGACAACGTAAACAGCGTGCCGAGGCCGCCGAAGGCCATGCATTGCAGGGCCTTGCGGCGCGACGGGCGGGTGGGATTCGATGAAGACATGGGAGCCTCGCAATCGTATGACGAAACGGGACGGCCGGATCGTCCTGGAATAAACCGGCGCCTTCGTGTGCCATACCGGCGCGACGGCGGTTTTATTCCCGCGATGCGTGAATTCGGTCACCGGTGCCGGCGGACGCGCAAGGCAGCTGTCGGGATGCCGAACGATGACTTGTTAATGTCTTGTAATAGATGCGTCACATTTGCGTCATGGCCGCCCGATAGCCTGCGACACCGAGTCACCTCTCCGGAGCCCCTTCATGCCGAATCTCGCGGCAACGGAAACCAGCGGCGCGGCCAGCCAGCGCACCCGCACCCTCGGCTTCGCGCTGTTTTTTCCGATCATTGCCTGCGGCATCGTCTATATCGCGATTCACCGGAGCGCCGACCTTGGCCCGGCCAGGGAAAGTTCGGTCCTGCCGATCGCGCTGTCGGCCGCCCTGTACCGGGCGCTGCACGGGCTGTTCTGACCGGCGTTGGCCGACGCAACCCCCGGCCGCGCTGCACGCGGCCGGTCCCATCGAATTTCAATCCGACACAAGACGCTACCGATGGATATCAGGTTCTTCGATCCGAATCGCACCGCGAACGCCTCGGCGTGGCGCGTGCTCCCCAACCGCTGGGATGCCGTCGCGTTTCCGCTGATCATCTGCCTGCTGGCGATGGCGATCGTCGGCTTCCACGAAACGATGGCGCCGATCGGCGTGCTGCAGACGCAGAAGATCTCGCTCGATCCGTCGAACCTGCCCGAATACGCGCTGCGCACCACGCTGCGGATGCTCACCGCGATGGTCGCGTCGCTCGCGTTCACGCTCGTCTACGGCACGCTCGCCGCGAAAAGCCGCCGTGCGGGCATGGTGCTGATCCCGATCCTCGACATCCTGCAGTCGGTACCGGTGCTCGGCTACATCTCGTTCACGGTCACGTTCTTTCTCGCACTGTTTCCGGGCCGCGTACTCGGCGCCGAACTCGCGGCGATCTTCGCGATCTTCACGAGCCAGGCATGGAACATGACGTTCAGCTTCTACCAGTCGCTGCGCACGGTGCCGCGCGACCTGAGCGAAGTGTCGCGCGGCTTTCACCTGACGCCGTGGCAGCGCTTCTGGAAGCTCGAGGTGCCGTTCTCGATGCCGGGCCTGATCTGGAACATGATGATGTCGATGTCGGGCGGCTGGTTCTTCGTCGTCGCGTCGGAGGCGATCACCGTCGGCAACCAGACGATCACGCTGCCGGGGATCGGTGCGTATCTCGCGCAAGCGATCTCGGCGAAGAATATCGGCGCGGTCGGCTGGGTGATCGTCGCGATGTCGGTCGTGATCCTGGCGTACGACCAGTTCCTGTTCCGCCCGCTCGTCGCATGGGCCGACAAATTCCGGATGGAGAACACCGCGTCGGGCGATGCGCCGCAATCCTGGCTGCTCGACATGATGCGCCGCACGCACCTGATTCATCAGTTGCTCGTGCCGGCCGGCTGGCTGCTGTCGCAGGCCGCGCGGATTCCGTTGCGCGTGCCGTCGCTGAAGGGAGTACGGTCGCGCAATGCGTCGGCACGCGGCTCGTCGCGGATCGGCGACATCGTGTGGGGCGTGTTCGTGGTCGTGCTGACGGTGTACGTCGTGTGGCGCGTCGTCAGCTTCGTCGCGACCGGTGTGACGATGGGCGAAGTCGGGCACGTGCTCGTGCTCGGGCTCATCACGCTGCTGCGCGTGATGGTGCTGATCGCGATCGCGTCGGTGATCTGGGTGCCGCTCGGCGTGCTGATCGGACTGCGCCCCGCGCTGGCCGAGAAGATCCAGCCGCTCGCGCAGTTCCTTGCCGCGTTCCCGGCGAACCTGCTGTTCCCGGTGTTCGTGATCGTGATCGTCCACTTCCACCTGAATGCGGACATCTGGCTGTCGCCGCTGATCGTGCTCGGCACGCAGTGGTACATCCTGTTCAACGTGATCGCCGGCGCGATGTCCTATCCGAACGACTACAAGGAAGCGACGAAGAATTTCCGCATCCGCGGCTGGCAGTGGTGGCGGCAGGCGGTCCTGCCCGGCATCTTCCCGTACTACGTGACCGGCGCGATCACCGCATCGGGCGGCGCGTGGAACGCGAGCATCGTGTCCGAGTTCGTGCAGTGGGGCGACACGAAGGTCGTCGCGCACGGCCTCGGCGCGTACATCGCGCAGATGACTGCCGCCGGCGATTTCCCGAAGATCATCCTGGGCATCGCCGTGATGTCCCTGTTCGTTACCCTGTTCAACCGTCTGCTGTGGCGTCCGATGTACGCCTATGCGGAATCCCGGCTCCGTCTCGATTGAGAGTAAGCGCGATGCAAAATTCGACCGTTATCAACGCCCCTGTCAAGACGTCCCAGCCGCTGCAGCCGCCGCGCCTCGGCGAAGAAATCCTGCGCGTCGAGCATGTGAACCGCGGCTTCAACAAGTCGCAGGGCGAGCTGCTCGTGCTCGACGACGCGAACCTGTCGCTGCGCGAAGGCGAGATCGTCGGGCTGCTCGGCCGCTCCGGCTCGGGCAAGTCGACGCTGCTGCGAATCATCGCCGGGCTGATCGAGCCGACCGGCGGTGAAGTGACCTACCTCGGCCAGCCGCTGCGCGGCCCGGCCGAAGGCGTCGCGATGGTGTTCCAGACCTTCGCGCTGTTCCCGTGGCTCACCGTGCTGCAGAACGTCGAGGCCGGCCTCGAAGCGCTCGGCGTCGGCGCGCGCGAGCGGCGTGAGCGTGCGCTGGCCGCGATCGACCTGATCGGTCTCGACGGTTTCGAGAACGCGTACCCGCGTGAGCTGTCGGGCGGCATGCGCCAGCGCGTCGGCTTTGCGCGCGCGCTCGTCGTCGATCCGACGATCTTGCTGATGGACGAGCCGTTCTCCGCGCTCGACGTGCTGACGGCCGAGACGCTGCGTACCGACCTGCTCGACCTGTGGACGCAAGGGCGGATGCCGATCAAGTCGGTGCTGATCGTCACGCACAACATCGAGGAAGCCGTGTTCATGTGCGACCGGATTCTCGTGTTGTCGTCGAATCCGGGCCGCGTGATCGCCGAGATCAAGGTGCCGTTCAAGCACCCGCGCAACCGGCTCGACACCGATTTCCGCAAGCTCGTCGACGACATCTACGCGAAGATGACGGCCCGTCAGACCGGCGAGGCGACGAAGAAGGGGCTCGAGCTCGGCAGCTGGCTGCCGCAGGTGTCGACCAACCTGATGGCCGGCCTGATCGAAACGCTCGCGATGGCGCCATACCACGGCCGCGCCGACATGCCGGAAATCGCGCGCACGCTGCATCTGGAAGTCGACGAACTGTTTCCGATCGCCGAAGTGCTGCAGTATCTCGGCTTTGCGGACGTGCGGGAAGGCGACGTGTTCCTGACGCCGCCCGCGCGCGTGTTCGCGGAATTCGGCACGCAGGAGCGCAAGCTGATGTTCGCGGATCATCTGCTGAAGCACGTACCGCTCGCCGCACGGATCAGGAAGGTGCTGAACGAGCGCCCGGGCCATCGTGCGCCGCGCGTGCGCTTCGAGCAGGAGCTGGAGGATTTCCTGTCGGACGAAGCGGCCGAGGAAACGCTCGACGCGGTGATCGACTGGGGACGTTACGGCGAAGTCTTTTCGTATAACGACAAGACCGAGGTGTTCAGTCTCGAGGATGTCGAGAGCTGACGCCTGCACTCGAATGGCGAGCGATCGTCATTCGGGCAAATCGCGCTGGTTGGCGTCCAGATCGATCCCCCCGGTATTGAGATGCTCGATCTTTTCCATCCGCTGCCGCGCCAGCTCCGGCAGCCGGTTCGTCACGCCGATCACGAGCGCTTCCGCGAGCGCCAGCGCCGGCACATTGGTCTGCAGCATCGCGAACGGGCGCCCGTGGATCCGCAGCACGATCTCCGCGAACTTGCCGATCGGCGACATCCATTCGTCGGTGATCAGCAGGATCCGCGTGCCGAGCCGGTGCGCGGCCTGCGCGAAGCGGATGCTGTCCTTCTGGTAGCGGCGAAAGTCGAAGATGACGAGCACGTCGTTGCGCCCCATGTCGGTCAGTGCGACCGACGCGAGATTCACGTTCGGTTCGACGTACTGCACGTGCGGGCGCGCATAGGCCAGCGTGAACGAAAACAGCGACGCGAGCGGCGCCGTGTAGCGCCCGCCGCCGCAGAAGATGCGGACGTCCGGATTGGCCAGCAACGCCACGGCTGCGTCGAACGCGGCCGCGTCGAGCCCTTCGATCGTGGCCGCGAGCGATTCTGACAGCCGCTGGAAAATCGCCGAATGGCTGTCGCGCAGGCCGGTTTCCGAATGGAACGCATCCATTCGCGCGAGCGGCGAATTCATCGCCGTGTCGATCTCGTCGTACAGCGCCTGCTGGAACGACGAGTAATTCGGAAAGCCGATCCGGCCGACAAAGCGGAACACGGTCGGATCGCTGACTTCAGCCTGCTTCGCGAAGCTCGCGATCGGCCCGAGGCCGAGGCTCGGATAGCGATCCAGCAACGCGTGCGCAACCTTCTGTTCCGACGGCGTGAAGCTATCCATCTGGGATAACAGCAACGCCCTGATGCTCGTCCCCATCGGGCACTCCAGCTCTCTTATCTGAATGACAAACGGCAGACGTGCGTCTGCCGGGACTCCACGCATGTTAGCCGATCGACGTGCGGCGGGCCGCGCGCGGGCCGAAATTAGAGGGACGTATCACTCGGCCAGGTGGTCCGTTCATCAATGTAATGAAATGAACATTTCTGCGGAAGCGTTTTCGCGCGTATTCGCTACAAAATTCAGTACTAACCCTAGGTTTTGGCGAAAAAAAGCGAGTGCTATGATCGCGGCCTCGCCGGAATGTACCGTTTATTACATGCCGGATCGGCAGCGTTGGCACGCGATGACGCGGCGGCGCATCCCGGCATGGTCCGGTTATTTGTCTGGAGGATTCCGCATGAGGCGGCTCGTCGTACTCACCCTGTTGTCGGCTTTGAGCGTGTGCGCGTTCGCCGCTTCGGACCCCGCGGTTGAAGCGAAGAACGGCATGGTCGTGTCGTCGCAGCACTTCGCGTCGCAGATCGGCGTCGACATCCTGAAGCAAGGCGGCAACGCGGTGGACGCGGCGGTGGCGGTCGGTTACGCGCAGGCGGTGACCAATCCGTGCTGCGGCAACATCGGCGGCGGCGGCTTCATGACCGTGCACCTGGCCGACGGCCGCGACCGCTTCATCAATTTCCGCGAGACCGCGCCGGCCGCGGCCACGGCGAACATGTATCTCGACGCGTCGGGCAACGTGCGCCCGGGCGAAAGCCTGTACGGCTATCGCGCCGTCGGCGTGCCGGGCACGGTCGCCGGCCTCGATCTCGCGCAGCGCAAATACGGCAAACTGACGCGCAAGCAGGTGATGGCACCCGCGATCCGACTCGCGCGCGACGGCTTCATCCTGACGCGCGGCGATACGGACATCCTCGACACGACGATCGACCGCTTCAAGAAGGACCCGGACGCGGCGCGCATCTTCCTGCGGCCCGACGGCACGCCGCTGCAGCCGGGCGACCGCCTGGTGCAGAAGGATCTGGCCCGCACGCTGGAGCGGATCGCGGCGCAGGGGCCCGACGCGTTCTATCACGGCGAGATTCCGAAGATCGTCGAGGCGGCGTCGAAGCAGGCGGGCGGCCTGATCACGGCGGCCGATTTCGCGTCGTACCGGGCCGACGACATGGCCCCGCTGAAGTGCACGTACCGCGGCTACGAGTTCGTGTCGGCGCCGCCGCCGAGTTCGGGCGGCGTGACGATGTGCGAGACGCTGAACATCCTCGAGGGGTATGACCTGCGCAAGCTGGGCTATCACTCCGCGGCGTCGGTCCACTATATGACCGAAGCGATGCGGCACGCGTACGAGGATCGCAACACGCTGCTCGGCGATCCGAACTTCATCGACAATCCGGTCGCGAAGCTGACGAGCAAGGAATATGCGGCGCAAATCCGCAAGAGCATCCATGCCGATACGGCGACGCCGTCGGTCGACGTGCAGCCCGGCGTCGGCGTGCACGAGAAGCCGGAGACGACGCATTACTCGATCGTCGACCACGACGGCAATGCGGTATCGACGACCTATACGGTCAACGGCCGCTTCGGCGCCGTGGTCATCGCGCCGGGCACGGGCTTCTTCCTGAACGACGAGATGGACGACTTCACCACGAAGGTCGGCGCGCAGAACCTGTTCGGCCTCGTGCAGGGCACGCGCAATTCGATCGCGCCGGGCAAGCGCCCGCTGTCGTCGATGGCGCCGACCATCGTGACGAAGGACGGCAAGGTGTTCATGGTGGTCGGCTCGCCGGGCGGGTCGCGCATCATCACGATCACGCTGCAGACCGTGCTGAACGTGATCGACTACGGGATGACGCCGCAGGACGCGGTCGCCGCGCCGCGCATCCATCACCAGTGGCTGCCCGACGAGGTCTATTACGAAACCTACGGCCTGTCGCCCGATACGCTCGCGATCCTGCGCAACATGGGCTACAAGATGGTCGAGCAGACGCCGTGGGGCGCGGCCGAGCTGATCATGGTCGGCCTGCCGGGCACCGAAGCGGCGAGCCGCCAGAGTTCCGGGAACGATTCGTCCGTGTCCGGCAACGTGCGTGTCGGCTTCATCTACGGCTACAACGATCCGCGCCGTCCGGCCGGATCGGCGATCGGCTACTGACCTGATCGCATCATGCTGAACCGCCGCCGCCCGCATTCGCGTTTCCGCGAAGGCCGCGACGGCGGCAGCGCGTCCGTTCGCGGACATCTGCAAGCACGATCGGCGCCTGTGCGTGGCATTGCGCGTACGACCGGCTTGCCACACACGTGCCCTGATGCGCGCCTTTCATCCGTCAACCCCTTCACCGTGCGACGAATCCCGTTATGAACAAACGAATGTCTGCGGCAGGCTGGATCCTGCTCGCGATGGCGGCCGGCATCTTCATCGGCTACCTGATCTTCACGCAGCTTCCCGACAAGCAGTCGGCCGCGGAAATCGCCGGCTACATCTCGCTCGTGTCCGATGTGTTCCTGCGGCTGATCAAGATGGTGATCGGCCCGCTGGTGTTCTCGACGCTCGTCGTCGGCATTGCGCACATGGGCGATGCGTCGTCCGTCGGGCGCGTGTTCGTGAAGGCGCTCGGCTGGTTCGTCACCGCGTCGCTGATCTCGCTGCTGCTCGGGCTGCTGATGGCGAACCTGCTGCGGCCCGGCGAGAACCTCGGCCTGCCGCTGCCGGACATCGGTGCGTCCGCGCATCTCGCGACGTCCAAGTTCACGCTGAAGGATTTCGTCGGCCATATGGTGCCGAAGTCGTTCGCCGAGGCGATGGCGAACAACGAGATCCTGCAGATCGTCGTGTTCTCGCTGTTCTTCGGCGTTGCGCTGGCGGCTCTCGGCGAGCGCGGCAAGATCCTCGTCGCCGCGATCGACCAGTTGTCGCACGTGATGCTCAAGATCACCGGCTACGTGATGAAGCTCGCGCCGCTCGCGGTGATGGCGGCGATGGCGTCGACCGTCGCGATCAACGGGCTGTCGATCCTGCTGAAGTTCGCGGTGTTCATGGGCGACTTCTACGTGAGCCTCGTGCTGCTGTGGGCCACGCTCGTCGCCGCCGGGCTGCTGTTCCTCGGCCGCCGCGTGTTCAAGCTGCTCCTGCTGATCAAGGAAGCGTTCATGCTGTCGTTCGCGACCGCGAGCTCCGAGGCCGCGTATCCGAAGATCCTCGATGCGCTCGACCGTTTCGGCGTGCGGCGCAAGATCGCGAGCTTCGTGATGCCGATGGGCTATTCGTTCAACCTCGACGGCTCGATGATGTACTGCACGTTCGCGTCGCTGTTCATCGCGCAGGCCTACAACATCCATCTGTCGCTCGGCACGCAGGTCACGATGCTGCTGATCCTGATGCTGACGTCGAAGGGGATGGCCGGCGTGCCGCGTGCATCGCTCGTCGTGATCGCGGCGACGCTGCACCAGTTCAACATCCCGGAAGCCGGGCTGCTGCTGATTCTCGGCGTCGACACGTTCCTCGACATGGGCCGCTCGGCCACGAATGCGGTGGGCAACTCGATCGCCAGCGCGGTGGTGGCGAAGTGGGAAGGCGAACTGATGTCGGAAGCAGAGGCGCAAGTGCATGCCGCGCATCTCGATGCCGAACTGGAACGGCAGAACAACGATCCGGCCTACGGCGCCGGTCAGGCCACGTCGACCTGACGTCAGGCGGCCAGCGCCTCGTCGATGCACGCCGCCAGCACCATCGCGGCTGCGTTGCCCGGCGTCGAGCCGAGCAATTGCGGCGCATAGACGCTGTCGCCGATCTCGATCGAGCGCCCCGACAGCGCGCAGGTGCCACGCTTGCGCGTCGTGAACAGCCGCCACTTCTGGTAGCCGTAGTGCCCGGTGCATGCATCGCACCACGAAATCATCACGGTGTCGGCCGTGGGCCGCTCGAGCACGCTGATGGTCGGCCGGCTCGTCGCGTCCCACGACGGCAGCCGGTCGCGCGTGACGCTGCGCCGCCGCGGCATGCCCCACGATAAGGACGGCATGTCGAAGCTGCCGATCGCGGCGACGGTCATGAGCCAGGGCGCTGCACTGTCGTTCATGTCTGTTTTCCTCGAAACGTTACGCGACACCGCGACGCGCGGCATCACGACAGGCGGATGCGCGGCTGCACGCAGCCGTTGATCCGTTCGGCGATCCACAGCAGGGTCGCCTTGGAGAAACCGTGCAGCGCCTGCTGGTGCCGCCGGTAGAGCATCAGGTGGCTGAACTGCGCGAAACGCCCCTGGATGAAGCCGCCGCGGAAGAACCCGAATTGCCCGAGCGTGCCGAACGCGTCGTAGTCGCTGATCGACACCAGCGCACCGAAATCGTGGAACGCGAACGACGGCATCGGCTTGCCGTCGAGCCACGCGGGCAGGTGCTTCGCGAGATGCTCGGCCTGCTGCGTCGCGACCTGCGCGGTCGGCGGCAGCGGCCGTTCGTGGCCGTCGGGCAGCAGGCTCGCGCAATCGCCGATCGCGAACACGTGCTCGTCGCCCGTGGCCTGCAGCGTGGGCCCGACGACGATCTGGTTCGCGCGGTTCGTGTCGAGCCCGCCCAGCGCCTGCATGAAATCGGGCGCCTTCACGCCGGCCGCCCAGACCATCAGGTCTGCTTCGGCGTACGAACCGTCGCCGTAGTGGAAGCCGTTCGCGTCGGCCGACGTGACGCGCGTCGACGTCAGCACGTGAAAGCCGATCTGTTCGAGCCGCCGCTGCGCCGACGCGGAAATCCGCGGCGGAAACGCGGCGAGGATGCGCGGGCCGCTTTCGAGCACCGTCAACTGCAGCCGTTCGCGCACCGTCGCGTCGCCATAGGCCTGCGCCACTTCCAGCAACCGGCTCAGCTCCGCCGCGAGTTCCACGCCCGTCGCGCCCGCGCCGACGATCGCGACGCGAAACGGCTCGTCGTGCGCGATGCTGCGGAACACGCGCATCCGCAACGCTTCGTTGAAGGTCTCGGCCTGCTGCTGGCTGTCGATGAAGTAGCAGTGCTCGCGCACGCCCGGCACGCCGAAATCGTTGGCCTGGCTGCCGAGCGCGAGGATCAGCACGTCGTAGTCGAGTTCGCGGGCCTCGATCACCACGTTGCCATCCTGCGAGCGGATCTCGCCGAGCTGCACGCGGCGGCGCGCACGATCGAGCCCCTTCAGTTCGCCGGGCTGGTACGTGTAGCCGTGGTCGCGTGCATGGGCGAGGAAGATCACCTGTTGCTGCTGGACGTCGCGCGTGCCGGCCGCGATCGTGTGCAGCATCGGCTTCCAGATATGCGTCGGACTGCGGTCGACGACGGCGACCTGCGCGCGCCCGGACCGGCCGAGGCGCTCGCCCAGGCGGGTCGCGAGCTGCAGTCCGGCGATCCCGCCGCCGACGATGACGATGCGTGTAGGGGTTGTCATGAATAAATCATCACGTGATGAATAATGTATGATCCTAGCGCTTCCCGGCTTCGCGTGTCAACGGAGCGGGGCAGGCAACCCGGTTCCGTCGACGTGAAACCGGGGCCCGAACACGGGTATTCGAACCATTCAAGGGAGCAGGAAAACGTGGCTGAAGTCACTGAGCACGCGCCGTCGAAGCGGCGTACGCGCGGGCGGCCGCTGGCGGAGGCGTCCGTCGGTCCGGACGTGATATTGCGGGCCGCGCGCCGTACGTTCGCGAAGCGTGGCTACGACGCGACGAGCGTGCGCGAGGTCGCGCGCGAGCTGGGCGTCGATGCGGCGCTGATCGCCCATCATTTCGGTACGAAGGAAACCTTGTGGCTGGCCGTCGTCGAGCAGATCGTCGACCTGGCGACGCCGATGTTCGACGCGCTGCGTGCGTTGCGCACGTCGTTACTGCCGCATCGCGACCGCGTGCGGCGCGCGCTCGAGCTGTGCGTCGATCACGAATTCGACGAGCCCGACATCGGCATGTTCTTCTCGACCGCGGCAACGGAGGAGGGCGGGCGGCTCGACCGCCTGCAGGAGCGGATCGTGCGTCCTTATCACGATGCGATGTTTCCGCTGCTGGCGGACGCGGTCGAGGCCGGCGCGATTCGCCCGGTCGATCCGAACGTGCTGTTCTTCATGATCGCGAGCGCGATCGGCACGACGGTGTCGTACAGCCACATGATGCTGGCGTTCACTTCGCTGCCGACGCAGCGGGACGCGTTCAAGCAGGCCGTGCTCGCCGCCGCGCTCAACATCATCGGAGTCTGAGCACCGCCGCGCGCACGATGCGCGCGTTCACGTCGCGGCAACCAGGCCCGGTTCGCTCACAGCGTTCCGCGCGCCATTGCGCGCCGCATCCGGCCCACGCATCATTCGACGTCCATAGGCGGCTTGTCGCCGAGCCAGCGCCTTGCGCCGGGCCCGTTGCGGCCCGCGCGGTCTTCCGGGTTGGTCAGCTTGCAGCGCTTCAGCGACAGGCAGCCGCAGCCAATGCATTCGTCGAGGTTGATGTAGAGCCGCTGCAGCTCCTCGATCCGGCTCGCGACGCGCTGCTTCCAGCCGCGCGACAGCCGCTGCCAGTCCTTGTTGCTCGGCGCGGTGTCCTCGGGGAGGCTGACGAGCTGCTCGGCAATCTCGTCGAGCGAATAACCGATCTTCTGCGCGAACACGATGAACGCGATCAGCCGCAGCACCGCGCGCGAATAGTGGCGATGGCTCGAGCCGTTCCGGTGCGACTTGATGAGCCCACGCATCTCGTAGAACCGCAGCGTCGACGCCGGCACGCCGCTGCGCGCGGCCACTTCGCGGATCGACATCAGCGGCCATTTCGGTTCTTCCGGGGTACCCATGACGTTCTCCGGGAAAAGCTTGACTTGAAGTTAACTTCAACTTTTATGCTACGCGGCAGTTTAACCCGTCGCGAGGCATCATGTTCTCCTTATCCCTACGCAGGACGTCGCCTTTCGGCGCCGCCTGCGCACTGCTGCTGGCGTTGTCGGGCTGTCACGACGGCAAAGGCGCAGCGTCAGCCTATCCCCTTCCCGAAGTCGGCGTCGCAACCGTCGCGCCGCGTACGGTCCGCCTCGCCGACGAATTCAACGGTCGCGTCGAAGCGGTCGACGCGGTCGAATTGCGGCCGCGCGTGAGCGGCTATCTGCAGCGTGTCGCTTACAAGGAGGGCGATCTCGTCGCGCAGGGCGCGCTGCTGTTCGAGATCGACCCGCGACCGTACCGGATCGCGCTCGACCGCGCGAACGCGCAGCAGCAGCGGGCCCGCGCGGCCGCGAGCCTCGCGAACGTACAGCTCAGGCGCGTGCAGACGCTGATCGATGCGCACGCAACCTCCCAGGAAGAACTCGACAACGCGCGCGCCACCGCCGAGCAGGCGCGCGCGGACCTGCAGGCGGCCGACGCGGCCGTCGCCGACGCAAAGCTCAACCTCGGCTTCACCGAAGTGCGCGCGCCGATCGCGGGCCGCGTCGGCCGCGCGGTCGCGACCGCCGGCAACCTCGCGCGTGCCGACGACACGCTGCTGACGAGCGTCGTATCGCAGGATCCGGTCTACGTGTATTTCGACTGCGACGAGCAGAGCTACCTGCGCTATAACGCGCGGCGGGCCGATCCGAAGCATCGCGCGATCGGCGCCGATCCGGTGCGCGTGGGCCTTGCGAACGAGACGGGTTTCCCGCACGCGGGCACCGTCGACTTCCTCGACAACCGGCTCGATCCGCAAACCGGCACGATCCGCGCGCGCGTGCGGCTGACCAACGCGGACCACACGTTCACGCCGGGCCTGTATGCGCGTGTGCAGCTCGTCAGCGGCCGCGACCAGGATGCGCTGCTCGTCGACGACAAGGCGGTGCTCACCGACCAGGACCGCAAGTACGTATACGTGATCGGCCCCGGCGACAAGGCGCTGCGGCGCGACGTGACGATCGGCCGCGAGCTCGAGGGCGAGCGGATCGTCGAGAAGGGGCTGCAGGCGGGCGACCGCGTGGTGGTCGACGGCGTGCAGCGGATCTACTATCCGGGCGCGCAGGTGAAGCCGAAGGCGCTGCCTGTGCGTGCCGACGCCGGTGCCGGCAATGGCAATGGCAGCGGCACGGGCGGCGGCATGCAGGCCGTGGCCGACGCCGGCGCGCCGGCCGCGCAATGAGGGGAGGCATGTAATGGATTTCTCCCGATTCTTCATCGACCGGCCGATCTTCGCGGTCGTGCTGTCGATCGTCATCTTCGCGATCGGCCTGATCTCGATTCCGATGCTGCCGGCCGGCGAATACCCGGAAGTCGTGCCGCCGAGCGTCGTCGTGCGTGCGACGTACCCGGGCGCGAACCCGAAGGAAATCGCCGAATCGGTCGCCGAACCGCTGGAAGAGGCGATCAACGGCGTCGAAGGCATCATGTACATGAAGTCGGTCGCCGGATCGGACGGCAGCCTGCAGGTCGTCGTCACGTTCCTGCAGGGCGTCGATCCCGACACGGCCGCCGTGCGCGTGCAGAACCGCGTGAGCCAGGCGCTGTCGCGCCTGCCCGACGAGGTGCGCCAGTACGGCGTGACCACGCAGAAGCAGTCGCCGACGCCGCTGATGTACGTGAGCCTCTATTCGCCGGACAACAGCCGCGATTCGCTGTACCTGCGCAACTACCTGACGCTGCACGTGAAGGACGAACTGTCGCGGCTCACCGGCATCGGCGACGTCGGCGTGTACGGCTCGGGCGACTACGCGATGCGGCTGTGGCTCGACCCGAACCGGCTCGCGTCGCGCGGGCTGACCGCGAGCGACGTGATCGCGGCCGTGCGCGAGCAGAACGTGCAGGTGTCCGCCGGCCAGCTCGGCGCGGAGCCGTCGCCGAAGTCGAACGACTTCCTCGTGTCGATCAACGTGCGCGGCCGCCTGCGCACGGTGCAGGAATTCAGCGACATCGTGCTGCGCAACGGCGACGACGGCCAGGTCGTGAAGCTGTCCGACGTCGCGCGCATCGAGCTCGGCGCGGGCGACTACACACTGCGCTCGTATTTCAACGACAGGCATTCGGCCGTGGTCGGCATCTTCCTGTCGCCGGGCGCGAACGCGCTCGACGTCGCGAAGGCCGTGTATGCGAAGCTCGACGAACTGTCGAAGCGTTTCCCGCCCGGCGTCGCGTATCGCCCCGTGTGGGACCCGACCGTGTTCGTGCGCGAATCGATCCGCGCGGTGCAGCACACGCTGATCGAGGCTGTCGTGCTGGTCGTGCTCGTCGTGATCCTGTTCCTGCAGACCTGGCGCGCGTCGATCATTCCGCTCGTCGCGGTGCCCGTGTCGGTGGTCGGCACGTTCGCGTTTCTCCATCTGCTCGGCTATTCGATCAACACGCTGACGCTGTTCGGGCTCGTGCTCGCGATCGGGATCGTCGTCGACGATGCGATCGTCGTCGTCGAGAACGTCGAGCGCAACATCGCGCAGGGGCTGAGCCCGCGCGATGCCGCGCACCAGGCGATGCGCGAGGTGTCGGGCCCGATCGTCGCGATCGCGCTGGTGCTGTGCGCGGTGTTCGTGCCGATGGCGTTCATGTCGGGTGTCACGGGCCAGTTCTACAGGCAGTTCGCGGTGACGATCGCGATTTCGACGGTGATCTCCGCAATCAACTCGCTGACGCTGTCGCCCGCGCTCGCCGCGAAGCTGCTGCGCCCGCACGGTGCGCCGAAGGATGCGCTCACGCGTGCGCTCGATCGCGCATTCGGCTGGCTGTTCCATCCGTTCAACCGCTTCTTCGAGCGCAGTTCGGACCGCTATCACGGTGTCGTCGCGCGCACGCTGAAACGGCGCGGCGTGGTGTTCGCGGTCTATGCGGCGCTGCTCGCGGCCACCGCGCTGCTGTTCAACGCGGTGCCGGGCGGCTTCATCCCCGTGCAGGACAAGCTGTACCTGTTCGCGGGCGCGAAGCTGCCGGAAGGCGCATCGCTCGCGCGCACCAGCGCGGTGACCGAGCAGATGACGAAGATCGCGCTCGGCACCGAAGGCGTCGAGATGGTGCCGGCGTTTGCCGGACTGAATGCGCTGCAGGGCGTGAACACGCCGAACATCACGAACTCGTACGTGATCCTGAAGCCGTTCGACCAGCGTCACCGCAGCGCCGCGCAGATCAACGCGGACCTGAACGCGCGCTTCGCGGCCATCGGCGGTGGCATCACCTACGCGCTGATGCCGCCGCCGATCCAGGGCCTCGGCAACGGCTCCGGCTACTCGCTGTACCTGGAAGATCGCGGCGGGCTCGGCTACGGGGCGCTGCAGAACGCGCTCGTCGCGTTCCAGGCCGCGGTCGCGAAGACGCCGGGGATGAGCTACCCCGTCAGCTCGTACCAGGCGAACATCCCGCAGCTCGAGGTGAAGGTCGACCGGCTGAAGACGAAGGCGCAGGGCGTCGCGCTGACCGACCTGTTCAACACGCTGCAGGTTTATCTCGGCTCGATGTACGTGAACGACTTCAACGTGTTCGGCCGTGTGTACCGCGTGATGGCGCAGGCCGATGCCGGTCACCGGCAGACGGCCGCCGACATCGCGAACCTGCGCACGCGCAACGCGAAGGGCGAGATGGTGCCGATCGGCTCGATGGTGACGGTGGGGCCCGCGTACGGGCCCGACCCGGTCGTCCGCTACAACGGCTATCCGGCCGCCGACCTGATCGGCGACGCCGATCCGAAGGCGATGTCGTCGTCGCAGGCGATCGCGAAGCTCCAGCAGATCGCGAAGGAGGTGCTGCCGCCCGGCATCACGCTCGAATGGACCGACCTCAGCTACCAGCAGGTCACGCAAAGCAACGCGGCGATCGTCGTGTTCCCGCTCGCGGTGATCCTGATCGTGCCCGTGTGCATGTGCGCGGCGCTGTTCGGCGTGTGGCTGTCGGGCGGCGACAACAACGTATTCGTGCAGGTTGGTCTGGTCGTGCTGATGGGGCTTGCGTGCAAGAACGCGATCCTGATCGTCGAGTTCGCGCGCGAGCTCGAAATCCAGGGCAAGGGCGTGATCGAGGCCGCGCTCGAGGCGTGCAAGCTGCGGTTGCGCCCGATCGTGATGACGTCGGTCGCGTTCATCGCCGGCTCGGTGCCGCTGCTGATCGGCAGCGGCGCGGGCAGCGAAGTGCGCGCGGCCACCGGCGTCACCGTGTTCGCAGGGATGCTGGGCGTCACGCTGTTCGGGCTGTTCCTGACGCCCGTGTTCTATGTGGCGATCCGCAAGCTCGCGGGCGGCACGCCGGCCGTCTGGAGCGAGCAGCACGGCACCCTCGAAGGAGAAACCCAATGAGCGCCGCTTTCCGTCTTTCCGCGCTCGCGATGTCGGTGATGCTGGCCGCGTGCGCGGTTGGCCCCGATTTCAAACGTCCCGATACGGCCACGGCCGCGCGGTTCGCGCGCGACGCGCAGCCGGCGACGCAGCGCGAGGCGTCACCGTCCAATACGACGTCCGATACGACGTCTGATACGCCGCCCGACGCGTCGGCCGATGCCGATGCCGCGTTCTGGCGCGGTTTCGGCGATCCGGCGCTGACGCGGCTGATCGACACGGCGCTCGCGGCGAACCAGGACCTGCAGGTCGCCGTGTCGCGCTACGACGCGTCGAACGCGCTGCTGTCGCAGGCGACGTTCGACCGCTATCCGACGATCACCGCGAGCGGCCAGATCGGCCATCAACTGACGAGCAAGGACCAGGCGTTCGGCGCGCCGCGCAGCCAGCGCGACACGCCGATATCCAGCGTCGGGATCAATGCGGCATGGGAACTCGACCTGTTCGGCCGGGTGCGCCGCTCGATCGAGTCGCAGCGTGCGGAAACGGCTGCGAGCGTGGCAGACGTGCGCGCGGTGCGCGTCGCGATCGCCGGCGAGGTCGCGAGCACGTACGTCGATCTGCGCGGTTCGCAGGAGCGGCTGCGGATCGCGCGCGACAACGCCGACAACCAGAAGCAGACGCTCGCGCTGATCAATGCGCGCGTCGGCGCGGGGCGTGGCTCCGAACTCGACGCAGCGCGTGCGCGGGCGCAGTACGAATCGACGACGTCGCGGATTGCCGTGTACGAAGCCGCGATCGGCGTCGACGAGCACCGGCTCGCGGTGCTGACCGGGCAGACGCCGGATGCGCTGATCGGCCGGTTCGATCTCCCGAAGGCCGTCGCTTCGGCGGGCACGCCCGTGCCGCTGCCGACGCTTGCCGCCGATATCGATCCCGGCACGCCGGGCGACCTGCTGCGCCGGCGTCCCGATGTCGCGGCCGCCGAGGCGCGGCTGCACGCGGCGACCGCGCGTGTCGGCGTCGCGACGGCCGACCTGTTTCCGCGCTTCACGCTGTCGGGGTTGCTCGGCAGCGCGACGAGCAGCTACGGGTTCTTCCGCGCGGGCAGCGACACGAACCTGATCGCGCTCGGCATCGACTGGTCGTTCCTCGACGTCGGCCGCGTGCGTGCGCGGATCGCCGCGAGCGATGCGGAAGCGGCAGGCCAGCTCGCGCAGTACCGGCAGACCGTGCTCGGTGCGCTGGAGGAAACGGAGAACGCGCTGCTGCGCGTCGCACGCACGCGTGACGAGACAACGCACCTCGTGCGTGCGGCGGACGACAGCGCGCGTGCCGCGCAGCTCGCGCAGACGCGCTTCTCGGCCGGCGCGATCGACTACTACGAAGTGCTCGACGCGCAACGGACGCTGCTGCAGGCTCAGGGTGCGGCGGCCGACGCACGCACGCGCTTCGCGGCATCGACGGTCGCGCTGTACAAGGCGCTCGCGGGCGGCTGGCCGTCGGGAACGGCGCAGCGCGTGCAAGGGCCGCTCGCGCGGTCGGGACAGTAGCGCGGGCAGGGCAGCGCGGCAGGCTGGAACGATCTTGCCTGCCGCGCGGTGCGCGACTACCTGTGGAGGGGAACCGTATCGAGGTAAGATTTGATTGCAACTGCAATTAAACGAAAGGAACGACCTGACATGAGCGCACCCGCACCCGATCTGTGGTTCTCGTTCGTCCGCGCGCACCGGACGATGATTCGCGAGATCGAGCGCCGCCTCGCGGATGCCGGCCTGCCAGCGTATGCGTGGTATGACGCGTTGTGGGGGCTCGAAAGCGGGCCTGATGGCACGCGCCGCATGCACGAACTGGCCGACGTGCTCGCGATCGAGCGCTACAACCTCACGCGGCTCGTCGACCGGCTCGAACAGGAGGGGCTCGTCACGCGCGCCCGTTCGGCCGACGACGGCCGCGCCGCGTACGCGAGCATCACCGACAAGGGGCGGGCACTGCGCAAGAAGATGTGGAAGGTTTACCAGTCGACGGTCTCGGAACTCTTTCTTGGGCAGTTCACCGGCAAGGAGCAGGTGGCGATGGCCGCCGCGCTCGATCGCGCGACCGCCGCGGCGCGTGAAGCGACGGCCGACGCGAAGTAGCGGCATCCGGCTCGCGCGTCGGCCGCGCGCATACCGGTGCATCGCCTGTGCGGCTCGCGCGAAATAGCCGGGTTCGCGCGACCATGCTCGCCCGCCGCGCGCCGGCCTGCCCGGATCGCACAGTCTGCATATCCCTCTTCCGAGTGCTGGCATGTACCGGAGCCCCAAGTCCCGGCGTAGGATTGCAATTGCAACGATTGTAGTTGCAACGATAACCGGATGACAATGACCGACATGACATCGACGCACTCCCTCACGTTCTATACGGCCGACACGCCGAACGGGCACAAGATCGCGATCTATCTGGAAGAGGCCGGGCTCGCGCACGACCTCGTGCACGTGAACTTGTCCGCCGGCGAGCAGCGCAGCCCGGCGTTTCTCGCGATCAACCCGAACGGCAAGATTCCGGCCATCGTCGACCACGACACCGGGCTGGCCGTGTTCGAATCCGGCGCGATCCTCGGCTATCTCGCCGCGAAGACGGGCTGTCTGCACCCCGAAACGCTGGCCGAGCGTACGGCGGTCCAGCAATGGCTGCACTTCCAGATCGGCGGGATCGGGCCGATGCTCGGCCAGCTCTGGTGGTTCCTGCATGCATCGAAGACGGTCAATGCGGAAGCGATCGCTCGCTACCGGAACGAAGCGCGGCGCCTCTATGGGGTCGTGAACGGCCGATTGTCGGAGTCGGCGTATCTCGCATCGTCGCGATACTCGATCGCCGACATCGCCGCGTTTCCGTGGTTGCGCTCGGCGGCCGAGCTCGATCTCGACGTTGCCGATTACCCGCATGTCGAGCGCTGGCTCGCCGACATCGCCGCGCGGCCGGCCGTTCAGCGGGGCCTGGTCGCCTGCCGCGCTTCCTGAACCGCGGTCGCTCGCTCGTTGGCCCGATCCTGTCGGACGTTGTCCCGCGGGCCGCTGTCGCGCAAAGCCGCTCTGCCCGACACTGGCGCCTCGCGGCCGGGGAGGCCCCAGGCCGCGTCCGGCGGCGCCGGCAAGCCCGCGCGCCGTTCCGTTCAATGTGCCAACCGAGAGAGCGACCCATGCAACATCCGACCATCCGTACCCTGGCCGGCGCGACGGCGCCGACGTCGATCGTCGCCGCCCGCACCGCGCTGCTGGTGATCGATTTCCAGAACGAATATTTCAGCGGCCGCCTGCCGATTCCGGAAGGGCCTCACGCGCTCGGCAACGCGCGGCGCGTGATCGCATTCGCCGACCGTGCGGGCATTCCCGTGTTTCATGTCCAGCACGTCGGTACGGCCGACAGCCCGATCTTCGCCGACGGTAGCGACGGCTTCCGCTTTCACGCGGACCTGCAGCCGGCGCCGCACCACACGGTCGTGAAGAAGACGTCGGTGAGCGTGTTCCCGACCACGGACATCGATGCGCGCCTGAAGGCGGCCGGTATCGACACGCTGATCGTCACGGGCCTGATGACGCATGCGTGTGTCGCCGGCGCGGCCCGCGATGCGGTGCCGCTCGGCTATGCGGTGATCGTCGTCGACGATGCATGCGCGACGCGCGACCTCGATGTCGCGGACGGCGGCACGGTGCCGCACCGCGACCTCCATCGCGCGACGCTGGCCGCGCTGTCGGATACGTTCGGCGACGTGCTGACGACCGGGCAGGTGCTGGCGCTCGACGTCGCCTGACGGCCGCCCGGTTCATGCTTCAGTCGGCCCGGCCCGGCGCGGCGTATACGATTTCGCCGCGCAAGCTCGTCTCGATCACGCGGGTTTGCGCGAAGGTATCGACCGGGAGCGCGAACGGATTGCGGTCGAGGATCGCGAAGCTCGCGTCCTTGCCCGCTTCGAGCGAGCTCGTGCAGTCGTCGAAACGCAGCGCGTACGCGGTGTTCACCGTATAGGCTTCGAGCATCGTGAGCAGGTCGAGGCGCTCGTGCGGATTCCACGGCGGGCTGTCGGGCTGGTCGGTCGGCAGGTGCGTGACACCCGTCTGGATGATCTGCATCGGGTCCATCGTGCTGACCGGCCAGTCTGAACCGGCCGCGAGCATCACGCCCGCGTCGCGCATGCTGCGGAACGGGTAATTGCGCGCGGCGCGCCGGCCCACGCGTCAGAACATCGTGTTCCGGTTCGCGGCCGTTTCGGGCAACGACTGGATCACGTCCCAGTGCTCGACGATCTTGCCGTCCTTCACGCGGAAGATGTCGACGACCGCTTCGCCGCGATCGCCCGGACGCTCGGTCGCATGTACGTGCAGGTAAACGAGATCGCCGTCGGTCGCGCTGCGGACGATGCGCGCACGCGATGCCGGGTTCTTCTGGAATGCGCCGACGAAGTACGACACGAACGGCTTCTTGCCGTCCGGTACGTGTGGGTTGTGCTGCTTGTAGTCGTCCGCGACGACGGCGGCTGCCTCGACCGCTTCGTGCTTGTTGAAGAAGCGGTTGTAGAACGTCAGCACGAGCTGGCGGTTGGCTTCCTCGGCGGCCAGGTCGCGCGTGGCCGGGCCGGCGGCGAATGCGGCCGCCGATGCGGCCAGCAGGACGCATGCGGCAACGGTGCGAACGGGGGAGCGGAGCGATGACATGTAGCGTTTTCCTTGTCTGGCGATTCGTCGGTTGGCGTGCGATGCGCGCCTGCGGGTTGCGCCGATCGTGACGATCGGCGGGCGATGGGGGCTTGGCCGCGAGTACGCATGCCGCAGCGACACGCAGGGTGCGTCGCGACCGGAGACGTTGCGACGACGGGCTGCATCGTCATGCTTCGTTGAACTGGTCAATTCGTACGTGCGGCTTTCGGGTCGATCGAATGGTACAGTTGCCGCGACCCCGTCACAAGAAGTCACCGCGGTGTGAACAGGTCACGCCGCGGTGACCGTGCATTGCCCGTGAAAGAGAATCCAGTCATGCCGTTCCCGCCCGCCGACGAAACCGTCGAACTCGATCAGCCATGCCCGATCCGCGATGTGCTCGACCGCATCGGCGACCAATGGAGCCTGCTCGTGCTCGAAGCGCTGTCCGGCGGGACGATGCGCTTCAACGAACTCGGCCGCGCGATCGGCGATGTGTCGAACCAGATGCTGTCGCGCACGCTCAAGCGGCTCGAGCAGGACGGCTTCGTCAGCCGCACGCTGTTCGCCGAAGTGCCGCCGCGCGTCGAATATGCGCTGACCGACCTTGGGCGTTCGTTCCTGACACCGATGCAGGCGATGATCCGGTGGGCCGACGAACATCATCGTGCGATCTGCGCCGCGCGCCTTCGGGCAAGGGAGCAGGAGGGCGGCGCTCGCTGAGGGGATGCGTGCGCCGTTCAGTCGCTTGTCGGGCTGTTGCGGACGAAGCGCGATGCGGTGACGCATGTTCGATGCATTCGCATCGACATCGCATGATTTCGTTATCCGAATGATTTGGTCGGAATGGACGGCTTGACGATGCTTTGCCGTATTCGTCGCGAATGCCGCGATGCGCTTGCAATATGGCGCCCGGATTAATGGGCCTGGCACCCCGGGGCGCGAAACATTCGGGCGTCTGTTGCGCGGCATGCGATGCGCGCGATAAGAGAGTGGCGGGAATTCGGTCGATGCATGATGACGCGCCGGAGATCGGCGGCCATGTTGCGTGTCGACGTTGCTTGAATGGACGCCCAGGCGTCGGCTTTGGCGGTCGGGATCGTTCCGGAGAAGGGGCGAGCGGCGCAGCAGCCGCGAGTGCGCCTGTCGGGCACCATGATTCCGGAGCCGAACGACGCGGGTTCGCACGCCGTCCGGCTCCGGGCCCGGGGCCGCCACGGGCCGGACCCGGGCAACCGCCTATCGCCACGAACCGTCGACGTAGACCCACTCTTGTCCCTGGCGACGCCAGTAGCCGGGTACCCAGCGACGACCGGGGCGTCGTGCGACCCAGCGGCCGGACACCCATATATAGCGGCCGCGCTGCCAGCGCCAGTAACCGTCCGTCCATATATAGGCGTGGGGCCGTGGTGGCGGGGGGCGGGGGTCGTGCCGGGCCGCCGGCGGCCCGAAGCCCGGGCGGTCGGTATCAGGCGGCCCGCCGGGCACGCGGTTCGGGCCGGACGGCCGGTATACCGGCGGCGCGGGCTGGGCCGAGGCGGCGCGGAACCAGCCGGTGCCGACGAAGGCGGCGGTCAATCCGATGGCGCGCAGCAACGAGCGTCGATTCATGGCGTGTCCTGTTCTGTATTGGAGGAGGCTGCTCCACATTAGCGTGCCGGTACGCCGGCCGGGTTACGCGGGCGGTTAAGGCTGTTACCGCGTGTCACGGCACACGGCTGGGCGGCCAGCCGGTGGAGATCGACCTTCCGTTTCTGCGGACTGACAGGCGGACATCGCCCGCTGCACGGGCGTCGCTCCCTGTTTACTGGTCGAACGACACGTTTTAGACGATCGAAGCTCGGCATTTGAGGCTGAAATGGGTAAAAATTGCCGATTTCGGGGTTTCAGTCGAACCTGTTTGTTGTTTCTATGCAACCGTCAAGACGGCGACATGAAAGAATGGTGCGATGAAAGCCTCCAAAAAGCCTCCGTCAAGAAGTCAAAAACAGACGTCAAAACAAATACTTATAATGTTTCCCCACTTTCATTATTTCTAGTTCTGGAAAAGCTTATTTCTTTATTTGCGGATCGCGTCCCTAGGGTACACCCCTAAACTCACGGTTCCCAAACGGGCAACTATCCGGGCGCGGCCAGCAGGACCGATGGCGTTCCCGGGCGGTTGAGACCGTTTATGAAACAAGGTCGCGAGACCTGCCTCTTTTTAGAAGGGAGCTCCACGAATGAACAAGACTCTGATCGTTGCAGCAGCTGCAGCATCGTTCGCTACCGTCGCTCACGCGCAAAGCAGCGTCACGCTGTACGGCGTGCTGGACGCAGGCATCACCTACACGAGCAACGTCCAACCGGCACTGGGTCAAGCTGGCAAGTCGCGTTGGGCGATGGGTTCGGGCATTGACCAGAGCCGTTTCGGCCTGCGTGGCTCGGAAGACCTGGGTGGCGGCCTGAAGGCAATCTTCACGTTGGAAAGCGGCTTCGGCATCGGTAACGGCAAGCTGGGCAACAACGGCGGCATGTTCAACCGCCAAGCTTTCGTCGGCCTGTCGAGCCAGTACGGCACGGTCACGCTGGGTAAGCAGTATGACGCAACGCAAGACTACCTGGCGCCGCTGACGGCAACGGGTTCGTGGGGCGGCACGTACTTCGCGCACCCGCTGAACCTCGACCGTCTGAGCACGACCGGCGATGTCGCATCGAACAACACGATCAAGTTCACGAGCGCGAACTACGCTGGCCTGCAATTCGGCGGCACGTACTCGTTCTCGAACAACACGAACTTCGGCAACAACCGTGCGTACAGCGCGGGCGTTGCATACCAGTTCCAAGGCCTGAAGCTCGCAGGTGCGTACTCGCAAGCGAACCTGGGTGACGGTACGAACGGCAACGGCGCAACGTCGTCGGCGATCGGTGGCCTCGCTAGCCAAGGCCGCGTCCGCACGTACGGTGCTGCTGCTGGCTATGCATTCGGTCCGGCACAAGTCGGCGCTGCATGGACGCAAGCGCGTCTCGACAACAATGCAGTCGGTGTGGGCACGCTGCGCACTGACAACTACGAAGTCAACGCGAAGTACAACCTGACGCCGGCTCTCGGCCTGGGCGCTGCTTACACGTACACGAACGCGAAGATCAACAACGGCAGCACGCACTGGAACCAGTTCGGCCTGCAAGCTGACTACGCACTGTCGAAGCGCACGGACGTCTACGCACAAGCTGTGTACCAGCGTGCAGCGAAGAACGGCATTGGCGCATCGATCTACAACGGCGACAGCTTCAGCAACAACCTGCCGAGCTCGTCGATCAACCAAACCGCAGCAACGGTTGGTCTGCGTCACCGCTTCTAAGCGTGACGGCGGGGTAACCCGCTTCGCAGCATCAAAAGGCGCCTTCGGGCGCCTTTTTTTTCATGTGCGGAATGTGATGTCGACGATTCGCGTCGTCCGGATGCAAAAAAAGCGAGGCCTGTGCCTCGCTTTTTTCGTTGTGCGCGGTTACGGCGCGGTGCCGCCGGCAGATGGCTCAGCGCGTGTATTCGCCGTTGGCTTCCGGCTGGAACACGATTGCGGCGACCTTCATCAGCTTTTCGACGCCGCTCGGCTGCATCACCTTGACCATCTGGCCGCGCTGGGTGCCCAGCAGTGCCATGCCAACGGGCGAGAAGACGTTCAGGCGGCCGAGCTCGAGATTGGCGGCGTCCGGATAAACAATCGTCCAGGTGGCCTGTTCGTGGGTCGATTCGTCGAGCAGCGTGATCTGCGAGTTCATCGTGACGACGTTCGCCTTGATTGCGTCGGGCTGGACGATGTCGGCGCGTTCGAGCAGCGTATCGAGCATCGTCTGGAAGCGCGGGTTGTGTTCGGCGTGCTTCTCGAGGCGAGCAACGTCGAGTTCGGTCAACTGATAAAGGCGTTGTTTCATGGCAGTTCTCCAAATGATCGGCAGGGGCAGGCGTGGCGTGCCTATGAGGATCGCCCGGAGCCTGTCTGACCTGGCTCCGGGAGGAGACCGAGCCGTCAGATCAGGCGCCGGGCAGGGGCGAGCGGCGCCTGGGCCGTGCGTCGAGCGAGTGGGTGCGCCGGATGGCCGGCGCGCGCGCGCACGCCGGCCGGGCCGGACGGCGAAACCGAGAGGGGCGTGAGCGCGTACATGGTGGATGGAATATCGACTGGCGAATAAAACCTTACGATTTTACAACACAACCTTCGGGATATGTGATCCGGCTGTTGGCGTTTCGTCAGCGATTGTTGTGCGGATGAAGCAAGTGTCAATGTCCTGGTCCATAAACAGTGGGCGATATTTTCCAAAATCGCAACGCTGTATGTTCAAACCAAGGGTTTTCCCTTGAGGTGGTGAGAACTACACTAGGTTCAATCGCTTCAGACAGTCCTGCCGAGGCGACGTCAAAACAGAACATATTCCGGAGGTAAATCATGAAGTCGATCATCTACGCAGCCATCGCCGCATCCGTCCTTGCGGCCCCGATCGCATCGTTTGCACAGGCAGACCAAGGGCTGACCCGCGACCAGGTCAAGGCCGAACTGGTGCAACTCGAACAGAACGGCTACAAGCCGCTGGCGAGCGATTCGCAATATCCGAGCGATATCCAGGCCGCCGAACAACGGATCCAGCCGAACCAGCCGATGCTCGCGCAGGCCGATACGAGCGGCTACGGTGCGGTGGCGACGAGTGCCGGACAAGCTGGCCGTCGCATGACGCGGGAAGCACCGAATCCCGTGAACTCGGTCTACTTCGGCAACTAAGCGAACGTCCCCGGTCTGCCCGAGCGCACCACTTAATCGACGAGACGCGCGCCGTCCGCGCGCGTCGTTCGCCCGCAGGAGCAGAACCTCCGTCGCCGCATTCCGGCGGCTTTCCGCCCAGACGCTTATGCGTTTGGGCCTTTTTTGCTGGAGCGGGTCAGACGGACGTAACCGCGGGCGTGCCGTGGATGTAGTGTTCGAGCTGGCTGATCGTGAACTGCTGATCGGCAATCACGCTCTTCACGAGGTCGCCGATCGAGATGAGGCCGATCAGCTTGCCGCCGTCGAGGACGGGCAGGTGGCGCATCCGGTGCTCGGTCATCAGCGCCATGCACTCGTCGGTGGACTGCGACGGTTCGACGTAGCGCACCTTCGCCGTCATGATTTCCTCGACGCGGGTGGCTTTCGATGAACGGTCCTGCAGGACGATCTTGCGCGCGTAGTCGCGCTCGGTGACGATGCCTGCGATGTCGTCGCCGTCCACGACCAGCAAAGCGCCGATGCCCTTTTCCGCCATCAGCTTGATGGCGTCGTAGACGAGGTCGTTCTTCTTGACGGTGTAGATGGTGCGGCCCGAATCCGGCTTGGCCTTGAGAATCTGCGCGACAGTCGTACTCATTCGCTTTCTCCGTGTGCAGGTCGATGCAGGGAAGGCAGGCGTGATGCGCGTCACCCGATGGACCCAGTATAGCCGGGCAGGCGGCAGTCGCGTGACGTTTCCAGATTAGCGGTAAACTCCCGTCACGCACTATCCACACAACTCCTACATTCCTGAACGTTTCGATTGAATTCATGATGTCTTTGCGTCCCCAATCGCCCACGCCGGGCAATGGCCAGGCCGACGAGTGCGTGACGCTCGTCGCCACTGCGTCGCTGCCTACGCGCTACGGTACGTTCACGTCATACGCATTCCGCGTATCGGGCAGCGATGCCGAACATCTCGCGCTCGTGATGGGCGACGTGACCGGCGAGCAGTCCGTGCTGACGCGGCTGCATTCCGAATGCCTGACCGGCGACGTGTTCGGCTCATACCGCTGCGATTGCGGCGAGCAACTCGATCTCGCGTTGCGCTACATCGCGGCCGAAGACCGCGGCGTGCTGCTGTATCTGCGCGGCCATGAGGGGCGCGGGATCGGCTTGAGCAACAAGATTCGCGCATACGCGCTGCAGGAGCAGGGGCGCGACACCGTCGAGGCGAACCTCGACCTCGGCCTGCCCGACGACGCCCGCGAATACGACTCGGCCGCCGCGATCCTCCGTATCCTCGGCGTGACGTCGGTGCGCTTGATGAGCAACAACCCGAAGAAGTTCGACACGCTCGCGAAGCACGGCATTCCCGTCTGCGAACGCGTGGCGCTCGCGGTGCCCGTGCGCGAGGAAAACGAGCGTTATATTCGTACGAAGCAGACGAAGTTCGGGCATTACTTCGAGGAAAACGAGTAGGGGAAGTTTGGGGCTAGTGTCCTGTTCCGTTGTTAACTGAACTATGTTCGCGTAGCATGTAGACGTCAACGGAACGGGAGACGTCAACATGGCGATGGGACGAC
>NZ_JBNCAB010000033.1:0-71325 GCF_049805555.1 Burkholderia sp. DN3021
GTGCCGCTGCCACAACGCGCGCCGGCAACGCATGCGCCAGACGCCGCACGGCCGCCACGCGCACGGCCAGCCGCGACGCCGGCGGCACGCGGCGCACGACGTGCACGACGGGCCGCTTGCAGAGGATCGCGCTGTCGTAGCGCTTGCCGGCGAAGCGCATCACGTCGACGACCTCGAAACCTTGCGCGCCGTAGAACGCCAGCAGATGCGACGCGGGATGCGGCGTATCCAGCGCGAGCAGCGTATAGCCGCGCAACGCGGCCCACTGCTCGGCGAACGACAGCAGCAATGCGCCGATCCCGCGACTCTGGCAATCGGGATCCACGGCCACCTGGCGCACGCTCGCGACGCCTTCCCGCCGGTACAGCGAGCAGGCCGAAGACGGATCGGTCCCATACAGCGTGGCCGTGCCGATCACGCGCCCGCCGCACACGGCGACGTAGCACTCGCCCGCTTCCGCGCGGCGGCGCGTGACGTCTTCGTCCTGATCGACGCACGTGCAGTTGAGCCCCATCGCGCCGAGCCGCGCGAACGCGCGATGCAGCATCGGCGTGAGTTGCGCATAGCTGTCGACTGCCGGATCGAAACGCCGTACGACCACCCGGTCGGCGCACACGGAAGGCGGCGCGGCAGGGAGACGTTCGGCAATCGCGTTCCAGGGTATCGACATCGCAGTGCTCCGTGGTTGGGATGCCCGAAGTCTATGAGCGCGCCGACCGCCGTCGCAAGAAAAAATGTCGTAAAAGTTCGGGGAAATACTTGCAGGAAAAACGGCAACGAAGATACGTGCCACCGCTCTGCCGGCGTCGTTGCGAACGCATGAGAATGCGCCGATCGTTGTGCGCGCAAGCAACAAATCCCGCGACGGCGTCGACGCCCCGCACGCGCTCCGTTGACACCTGCGGCGACGCGATCCAGACTCGCTGTTCCGTCACCGCACCGCGAGCGCACATGGTCACCTGCTTCCTCCGCTACGTCATCGATCCGTACAAGCTCGACCAGTTCGAAACCTACGGCAAGATGTGGATTCCGCTCGTCGAAAAGTTCGGCGGCACGCATCACGGCTACTTCCTGCCGTCCGAAGGCGCGAGCGACATCGCGCTCGCGATGTTCTCGTTCCCGAGCCTCGCCGAGTACGAGCGCTACCGCGAACGCTCGAAGGACGATCCGGCATGCCAGGCCGCGTTCCGCTACGCGGAGGAAACGCGCTGCATCGTCAGCTACGAACGCAGCTTCTTCCGGCCGGTATTCGAGTAACCGGCAACGGCCGCCGGCATCGCGCCCCTTTTCCTGACCGGGACGAAAAAAAGCCCCGCCTGCATCCGCGCGGCGGGGCCAACCCATGTCAGTAGAGACATCATGGAGGAGACGGGCCCATCTTATCGACCGCGGCGCACCGTCCCAACCAAGCATTTCTGCTATCGATCTGCGCGGCCGCGCACACGATTGCCCCCGCCGCGCGGCATATCGATAGAACGAAAAGTCGTTTTCAGAGTGGCGATGGGGTCGTTACCATCTGGTTTTAAGCCTGTGCTTAGCCGGGCAAGCCATCCCCGAGGAGCGCCCCTTGACTGCATTCGATCAACACCGCCGCCCGTTCGTCGTCGGCATCGGCGGTACCCCCCGAGCAGCGTCGTCGACCGAACGCGCGCTGTCGTTCGCGCTGCGCGGCGCGCAGGCCGCCGGCGCACGCACGCGCCTGTTCGACGGCCCGTTCCTGCATACGCTGCCGCACTACGCCCCCGAACACAAAACGCTGACCGACGCGCAGCGCGAACTGATCGACGCCGTGCGCCAAGCCGACGCGATCATCATCGCGACGCCCGGCTATCACGGCGGCGTCTCCGGCCTCGTGAAGAACGCACTCGACACGCTCGAGGAACTGCGCGCGGACGATCGCCCCTATCTCGACGGCCGCGCGGTCGGCCTGATCGTCACCGCGTACGGCTGGCAGGCAGCCGGCACCGTGCTGACGTCGCTGCGTTCGATCGTCCATGCGCTGCGCGGCTGGCCGACGCCGTTCGGCGCGACCGTGAACACGCTCGAAACGCGTTTCGAAAGCGCCGACAGCTGCTCGGATCCGAAGGTCGTCGCGCAGCTCGAGACGGTCGGCGCGCAAGCCGCCGAGTTCGCGCTCGCATTCGCGTCGCATCGCGCGACCACACACGCGGCATCGGTCGACGCGCTCGCACCCGTGCTGAAGGTCGCCAACCAGTAATCCCCTTCACTCCGCCGCCCGCGCCCGGCCGACAAGGTCCGCCGTGCGCGGGCGGCGCGTCTTCGGACGCGCGGCGATGTGCTGCGCGCGCCGGCACCGCGCCACGCACAAACCACACCGACGCTTCGCGTCGAATCCCCTTTCCCGGCATGCCCTCTCGATATCGATTCGGCCCGCCGCGTGATTTGCATTGGCCGAAAGATTGGTTCACGCGGCCGGCGGGTTTTCGTACGCTGAAAGTCCGAACTTTCTCCGCGCACGCCATGAACCGTACGATCCGCTACAAGGGCTATGAAGTCGCCCCCGCCGCCGCCCGGTTGCCGAACGGGCTGTTCGCCGCCAACCTGACGATCGAGCGAGCGGGCGGCGGGCCGTCGCCGCGCTCCGTTTCGTTCGACGCGATCGATTTCTTCTTCGAAGAAGAACACGCGCTCGCTTATGCGTCCCGCTGGGGCCGCCTCTGGGTCGACACGCACGCGTGACGCACGCCTGGCCGGCGTGCGCATGGCCGCACGAAAATACGCGTTTACGGAAGCTATGCAAGAATCTTTCGACCCGTAATCGCATAACAACAGCCATGACTGACACGCTGCAGGAAGAGCACGCAGCCGCAGATCACGCGATGCGCAACTGGACCTTCGAGAGTCATGGTCCGGTCAGGATCGGTTCCGATGCGCACAAGCAGATGTTCTGTCGCATGCTGCTCGACACACACAACCCGTACAAGCCGGCCGTGATCGACTGGCCGGCGCTCAAGCCCGACGAGCTCAGGCGGCTCACGTCGCTGCCGATCTGGGACATCGCGGTGCAAACCGAAGGCCGCGCGTCGATTCGCGTGGCGACCTACGCAGCGACGGTCGGCGATCCGCTGCTGCGCCGCGCGCTCGAGATGGACGGCGGCGAGGAAGCGCGTCACAAGGTCGTATTGTCGAAGCTCGTCGAGGCCTACGGCATCCGGCTCGAGCCCGAGCCGGCCTACCCGGCGCCGAAGGACCCCGAGTGGTCGTGGATGGTCACCGGCTTCAGCGAATGCATCGACAGCTTCTTCGCGTTCGGCCTGTTCCGCTCCGCGCAGCGCTCCGGTTATTTCCCGCCCGAGCTCGTCGAAACCTTCGAGCCGGTGATCCAGGAGGAAGGGCGGCACATCCTGTTTTTCGTGAACTGGTTCGCATGGTACTGGCGCAATTTGCCGTGGTGGCGCCGGCCGCGGTTCTTCGCCCGCGTCGCGGCCGTCTGGGCGTTCCTGATATGGGAACGCATCGGCATCGCACGCGGCATCGACGCCGACGGCGTCGCGCACGATGCAAACTTCCCGGCAACGAGCACCGCCGACATCGGCGATGCGCTGAACCCGCGCGAGTTGATCGAGCTGTGTCTGGTCGAGAACGACCGGCGAATGGCCGGTTACGACAAGCGCCTGCTGCGCCCGATGTTCGTGCCGCGGATGGCGCGGTTCGCGCTGCGGTTTCTCAAGAAGTAAGGTCGAGGGCGCGGCCGCAGGTCATGCGGGGGGCCCCCTTCGTGCGAGGTGCCGTGCGTCCGCGCAGCGCGGGTTGACCGTCGCCATCGCGGCCGATTCGATCCGGAACGCTCGCGCCGCACTCCGCACGAATCGACGCCCCTGCTGCCCGAAGCCAGTTCGTTGCATGCGGTGAACGACGGCTTCGGCTCACCTCCGCGGACCGAATGTGGCGCGCCCGATACATCTCATCCCACCCTATTTTTCCTCCGACGCTTTGGCGCGCCCCGGCGTGGGAGCAAATTGCCGCAGCCGATTCTGACATTTCAGGTGCGTCATCCCCGGCGCTGACCGGCGGTCTTCAACAACCTGTCGACGCCGCGTGGGGCGCCGCTGCGGAGCCGTCTCCCCGACTATCTGGCACGCCTCCCCATTTCGCGCTCATACCAACATCACCGATATCGTCAATAGGACAAATCCGATAGTTGAATGCAAGGAACACTATCTGTCGCTTTGTAGCAATTTTTTACACATTCGACGAGCCAGCCTGCCCGGAACGCCCGCCACACGGGCAGCCACGACGGACGAGATGCGCAAATCAGCACAGCCAGATATCCGGCACTTCAGATTAAATTTATTTAAAGATAATCATAAACAGCAGAAATAAAATCCCAATAACAATACAAATTAACAAGTTAAAAATAAGGTACATATATTATCATTCGACACACAATCATTCATTTCAAAAATGAAAGAATGGTAGCTCGCGCAAACGTTTGCCATTTAATTTGTCTTACTTATTGACCATCCGCTTGTGTTACCCACCGCACACATCAATCATAACTAGTTGATTTTTATACAAAATTACGTGAGTAGGCCGAAAAAACCCAACCATACAATGCTCATTCTTGAATCTTTCATTTGCATACACAACAAATGTATCAAAACGCGATCCATTAACCATTCTTTAACTTTAAAACCACTTCATTTAGCACTGTTTGTCAATCTCGTAAATGCACCTCCAATAAACTCCGCCCCATCAATTTTGAGATTCGCGCTAGCGCACGGAGTATTCCTCTAACAAAAGAGACCGGTGTGTGGCGTGCACATTTGGAGGTAGCAGGACATGAACCGCACATACCGCTCGATCTGGAACGAAGCGCTTGGCGCCTGGGTCGCGGCATCGGAACACGATTCGGCCCGGGGCAAGCCGAACAAGTCGGCCGTCGTGGTCGCCGCAGTCGCAGCACTGGCGATCGGCCTGCCGGGGCTCGCCGAGGCCAATACGCTCAACACACAGCAGACCTGCTTTACGGGAAGCAACGGCGTAGTCGGCCGCGTCAACCCGGGCGGCACGGCGAACCAGGCAGGGGACGGCTCCGGTACGTATTCGGTCGTGGCCGGCTGTAACTCCAACGGCAACGGCTGGACCGGCGTCACGGTTTACGGTTCATTCGCGCAAGCGACCGGTAACGGCGCCGTCGCCACCGGCATGCTGTCGTCAGCTGGCCTGTGGGGCGTCGCAGCCGGCCTCGAAACCACCGCCAGCGGTGCCGGCGCGACCGCACTCGGCTTCGGCTCGACGGCGAACGCGCTGAACTCCGTCGCGATCGGCGGCGCGGGCGGCAACGGCACCACGCCTCTGTCGCAGGCGAACTCGACCATTGCATCCGGCGCGGGCTCGATCGCAATCGGCAGCAATGCAACGAAGGGCGCACAGTCGGCCGCTTCGGACAGCATCGCGATCGGCGGCCAGTCGGCAGTTACTTCGGCCGCCACGTCGGGGATCGCAATCGGCGTCAATTCGAGCGCGACTGTTGCAAACTCGGTTGCACTTGGCAGCAACTCGATCACGACCTCCGCCGCAGGCACCACGACCGGCGGCACGGGCGCGGTCAGCAACACGACGATCGGTAGTCAGACCTTTGGCACGTATGCAGGCGCGAATTCGGCAGGCGGCGTGGTCAGCGTCGGTGCGGTGAACGCAGAGCGTCGTATCCAGAACGTCGCAGCAGGCCTCGTCAGTGCAAACAGCACCGACGCGATCAACGGTAGCCAGCTCTACGCAGTCGCGAGCACGACGACGTCGAATATCACCAGTCTGTCGACCTCAACGTCGACGGGTTTGTCGTCGGCTAACAGCTCGATCACTTCGTTGTCGACTTCGACTTCGACCGGCATCTCGTCGCTGTCGACTTCGGCGTCGACCGGCCTGTCGTCGGCTAATAGTTCGATCACCTCGTTGTCGACCTCCACGTCGACCGGCCTCTCGTCGGCCAACAGCTCCATCACGTCGCTCTCCACGTCGACCTCGACCGGCCTGTCTTCGGCTAGCAGCTCGATCACTTCGCTGTCGACTTCCACGTCGACTGGCCTGTCGTCGGCAAATAGCTCGATCGGTTCGCTGTCGACCTCGACGTCGACCGGCATCAATTCGCTGTCCACCGGCCTCAGCTCGGCCAACAGCTCGGTGACTTCGCTGTCCACTTCGACCTCGACCGGCCTCTCGTCGGCTAACAGCTCGATCGGTTCGCTGTCGACCTCGACGTCGACCGGCATCAATTCGCTGTCCACCGGCCTCAGCTCGGTCAACAGCTCGGTGACTTCGCTGTCCACCTCGACATCGACGGGTCTCTCGGCGGCCAATAGCTCGATCACCTCGCTGTCCACCTCGACATCGACCGGTCTCTCGTCGGCTAACAGTTCGATCACTTCACTGTCGACTTCCACGTCGACGGGCCTGTCGTCGGCTAATAGCTCGATCACTTCCCTGTCCACGTCGACCTCGACCGGCATCAGCTCGCTGTCGACCGGCCTGAGCACGGTCACGACCAAGACGGACAATCTCGGCACCAGCACGGCATCGGCACTCGGCGGCGGCGCCACGTACGACCCGACGACCGGGACGGTCTCCGCGCCGGCGTACACGACCTACAACGCGAACGGCACGACGTCGACTGCCAACAGCGTCGGCTCGGCGATCGACAACATCAACAGCCAGGGCATCAAGTACTTCCACGCGAACTCGACGGCGGCGGACAGCCAGGCCCTCGGGACCGACTCGGTCGCGATCGGCCCGAAAGCAATCGCCAACAACGCCGGCGACGTCGCGCTCGGCAGCGGCTCCGTCACCGCGGCAGCCAACCCGACACCGACCGGTACCGTCGGCGGCGTGACCAGCACGTTCGCGGGCGGTAATCCGAGCAGCGTGATCAGTGTCGGCAACGCGAGCACGAGTACCACGCGCCAGATCACCAATGTCGCGGCCGGCCAAATCACGGCGAACAGCACCGACGCGATCAACGGCTCCCAGCTCTTTGCAACCAATTCGGTCGTGAATTCGCTGTCGACGACGGTGTCGTCGTCCAGCAGCGCGATCTCGTCGCTGTCGACGGGCATCACTTCGCTGTCGACCGGTCTCAGCTCGACCAACAGCTCGGTCACGTCGCTGTCCACCTCGACCTCGACGGGCCTGTCCTCGGCGAACAGCTCCATCACGTCGCTGTCCACCTCGACCTCGACCGGCATCAACTCGCTGTCCACCGGCCTGAGTTCGGCCAACAGCTCGATCACGTCGTTGTCCACTTCGACCTCGACCGGCATCAATTCGCTGTCTACTGGCCTGAGCTCGGCCAACAGCTCGGTGACTTCGCTGTCCACTTCCACGTCGACCGGCTTGTCGTCGGCCAACAGCTCCATCACGTCGCTCTCCACGTCGACCTCGACCGGTCTGTCTTCGGCGAATAGCTCGATCACGTCGCTGTCCAGCTCGACCTCGACCGGCCTCTCGTCGGCTAACAGCTCGATCACGTCGTTGTCCACTTCGACCTCGACCGGCATCAATTCGCTGTCCACTGGCCTGAGCTCGGCCAACAGCTCGGTGACTTCGCTGTCCACCTCGACATCGACGGGTCTCTCGTCGGCTAACAGCTCGATCACTTCGCTGTCGACTTCCACGTCGACGGGTCTGTCGTCGGCTAATAGCTCGATCTCGTCGCTTTCGACCTCGACCTCGACCGGCATCAACTCGCTGTCCACCGGCCTGAGCACGGTCACGACCAAGACGGACAACCTCGGCAACAGCACGGCATCGGCACTCGGCGGCGGCTCCACGTACGACCCGACGACCGGGACGGTCTCCGCACCGGCGTACACGACCTACAACGCGAACGGCACGACGTCGACCGCCAACAGCGTCGGCTCGGCGATCGACAACATCAACAGCCAGGGCATCAAGTACTTCCACGCGAAGTCGACCGGTGCCGACAGCGTCGCGACCGGCACCGACGCCGTCGCCATCGGCAGCGGCGCCACAGCCGGCACCAACAATTCCGTCGCGCTCGGCGCCAACTCGCAGACCGCCGCGGCCAATCCCACGAGCAGCGCGACCGTCAACGGCGTCACGTTCGGAGGATTCGCAGGCACCGCGCCGGTCGGCACCGTTAGCGTCGGCAGCCCGGGCAACGAGCGACAAATCACCAACGTCGCCGCCGGCCAGGTGACGCAGACCAGTACCGACGCGATCAATGGCAGCCAGCTTTATTCGGTTGCCCAACAGGTTGGTACCGCGACCAGCGCCATTTCGTCGCTGTCCACCTCGACCTCGACCGGCATCAATTCGCTGTCCACGGGCCTGAGCTCGACCAACAGCTCGGTGTCGTCGCTGTCGACTTCCACGTCAACGGGCCTGTCGTCGGCTAACAGCTCGATCACGTCGTTGTCCACCTCGACTTCGACGGGCTTGTCTTCGGCGAATAGTTCGATCACTTCGCTGTCCACCTCGACCTCGACCGGCATCAACTCGCTGTCCACCGGCCTCAGCTCGACCGACAGTTCGGTGACTTCGCTCTCAACCTCCACGTCGACCGGCCTGTCTTCGGCTAACAGCTCGATCACGTCGTTGTCCACCTCGACCTCGACAGGCCTGTCGTCCGCCAGCAGCTCGATCACGTCGCTGTCCACTTCGACTTCGACCGGCATCAATTCACTGTCCACCGGCCTGAGCTCGACCAACAGCTCGGTGTCGTCGCTGTCGACTTCCACCTCGACGGGTCTGTCGTCGGCCAACAGCTCGATTACGTCGCTGTCCACTTCGACCTCGACCGGCATCAATTCGCTGTCCACCGGCCTCAGCTCGACCAATAGCTCGGTGACTTCGCTTTCGACCTCCACGTCGACCGGCCTCTCGTCGGCCAATAGCTCGATCGATTCGCTGTCGACTTCCACGTCGACGGGTCTGTCGTCGGCCAATAGCTCGATCACGTCGCTGTCGACCTCGACGTCGACGGGTCTGTCGTCGGCCAATAGCTCGATCACGTCGCTGTCGACCTCGACTTCGACGGGCCTGTCGTCGGCTAACAGCTCGATCACGTCGCTGTCCACGTCGACTTCGACGGGCATCAACTCGCTGTCGACCGGCCTGTCTTCGGCGAATAGCTCGATAACGTCACTGTCCACTTCGACTTCGACGGGCATCAACTCGCTGTCCACCGGCCTGAGCTCGACCAACAGCTCGGTGACTTCGCTGTCGACCTCCACGTCGACCGGCCTGTCCTCGGCCAACAGCTCGATCACTTCGCTGTCCACTTCGACCTCGACCGGCATCGGCTCGCTGTCCACCGGCCTGAGCTCGACGAACAGCTCGGTGTCGTCGCTGTCGACCTCGACCTCGACCGCGATCAACGCCGCGAAGACGCACTACTACAGCGTCAACGACAACGGCGTGCAGCAAAGCAACTACGCCAACGACGGCGCGACGGGCCCCAACGCCCTCGCCGCAGGTGTCAACGCCAGCGCGGCAGGCGCCAGCAGCGTCGCAGTCGGCGACGGCTCGAACGCGCAATCGGCAGGCGCGGTCGCGATCGGCCAGAACGCATCGGCAACGGGCGGCAAGGCCGTGTCGATCGGCTCCGGCAACACCGCGAGCGGAGACGGCGCAGTCGCGATCGGCGATCCGAGCGTGGCCACCGGCACCGGCGCGGTAGCGATGGGCGCGAACGACACGGCGACCGGCAACGGCGCAGTGGCGCTCGGCAACGCGAACACCGCAAACGGCGCCAGCGCACTCGCACTCGGAAGCTCGAACCAGGCCACCGCGGACAACACGATCGCGCTGGGCAACCAGTCCACGGCCAGCGCCACCGGCGCACAAGCCTACGGCTCGGGCGCCAAGGCCACGGCCGCCGACGCGCTCGCCTTCGGCACGAACGCGCAAGCCAACGTCGCCAACTCGATCGCGCTCGGTGCGAACTCGGTCACGAGTGCCGCGAACCCGACGTCGAGCGCCACGATCGGCGGCGCCACGTACTTCTTCGCGGGCAGCTCGCCGGTCGGCGTGGTCAGCGTCGGTGACGCAACCACGGGCGCCACGCGCCAGATCACGAACGTCGCGGCCGGCCGGATCTCGGCCAGCAGCACGGACGCGATCAACGGCAGCCAGCTCAACGCGACGAACAACGCGGTCACCGCGCTGTCGACGTCCACCGCGTCGAACGTCGCGTCTCTGTCGACCGGTATCAACTCGCTGTCCACGGGTCTCAGCTCGACGAACAGCAACCTCACGTCGCTGTCCACGTCGACCTCGACCGCGATCAGCTCGCTGTCGACGGGCCTCAGCGCGACGAACAGCAACGTGTCGTCGCTGTCCACGTCGACGTCGACCGGCATCGGTTCGCTGTCCACCGGACTGAGCTCGACGAACAGCACGGTCGCCTCGCTGTCGACCGGCGTGACGAACATCAACAACCAGTTGAACCAGCTGTCGACGACGATCAACAACAACCAGACGCGTGCGGTGAACAACAACGGCATCGCCGCCGACATGAACGGTACCGGCAGCGATCACCCGACCGTCACCGCCGGCTCGAACTCGGTGGCGATCGGTTCGAATTCGACGGACGGCGGCCGCTCGAACGTCGTCTCGGTCGGCAGCGACACGCAGCAGCGCCAGATCGTGAACGTCGCGCCGGGTACGCAAGGCACCGACGCAGTGAACGTGAACCAGCTGACGCAGGTGCAGACGACGCTGTCGACGGCACTGTCGGGCCAGCAGGCGCAGATCAACTCGCTGGGTTCGCAACTGCAGCAGACCGACCAGATGGCGAAGCAGGGTATCGCAGCCGTCGGCGCGATGGCGTCGATCCCGCAGCTCGATCGCGACGCCAACTTCGGCATGGGTGTCGGCACGTCGACCTTCCTCGGCCAGAAGGCGATGGCGGTCAACATGCAGGCCCGCATCACGGAGAACCTGAAGGCGTCGATCAACGGCGGCTTCAGCGGCGGTCAGAAGGTGATCGGCGCCGGCATGCTGTACCAATGGAAATAACGCGTCGCGCCGCCAGGCCGCCCGGCCCGCGGCGGCCCCGACGGCAGGACGAGCCGGCCGCGCAGCCCGCGGCCGGCTTCTGTCAACTCAAGCTTTGAGGACGTAACCGTGAACAAACTCGCTTTTGCGCTCGCGCTTTCCGCAATGGCCCTCGCCGCGTGCTCGACCGCATCCGGCCCGACCTTCAGCGCCTCCGAACTGCAGTCGCGCGACGGCATGCGCACGTTCCAGGTGGACTGCCACGGCCTGCTGTCCGGCCCGCAGACCTGCATGAAGGCCGCCCGCAAGATCTGCGGCGACCAGCCGGTGCGTGCCGTCGACTCGGCCCGCGCGCTGCGCGACACATCCGATCCCGCGACGCTGGTCTTCCAGTGCGGCGCCGCGCCGGCCGAAGCGGCTGCGGCCTCGGCCGCCGAACCGGCACCTGCCGCCGTCGAACGCGTGAACCTGTCGGGCGACGCGCTGTTCGCGACCGACCACGCGACGCTCGCACCGACCGCGCGCGAATCTCTCGACCGGCTGCTGAGCGAGCGCGCGGACCGCACGTACTCGCAGGTGACGATCACCGGCTTTACGGATACGGTGGGCAGCGACGACTACAACCTTGCGCTGTCGAAGCGCCGTGCCGAATCCGTCGCCGCCTATCTGAAGGCGCACGGGCTGAAGGCCGACACGCTGACGGTCACGGGCCGCGGCAAGGCCGATCCGGTCGCGTCCAACGCGACGCCCGAAGGCCGTGCCAGCAACCGCCGCGTCGAAATCACGCTGCAGCACTGAGCGGGCGACCGCCGCGCGCGGCGGCCGATCCGGCAAGCCGCCAGCGCCGCGCCGGACATCCGCCGATCAACGCGGGCGCCGCTGCGCCGGCGCCCCGTTTCCGCTGGCCGCCGGCTATGTCAAAGTTCGTCACGCCCTCCACAAACCGGCGATTTCCGTGCCACAATCGCCGCAGACAGTCGCCGGGGCAGCCTGCCCGAATCGCACGCCGTGCCAGGCGTGCCCGACGACACGCCGGAATCCGGCTGCCGCCCTCGCGAACCACGTCGCCCGATTCGCGCGCCGCGGCGCACCGGCGCGAATGCAACCATGACAATCCACGGCGCGCCGCTTCCGGGCCAGACGCTCGACGCCATGCCCGGACGCACGACGCCGCAGAGGAAACCAACCGGTGACGGACATCAATGAAGCCGCCTCGGGCGGCACCCGCAAGCAACGGCCGGCCGTCGGCATCTCGCTGTTTGCGCGGGACGGCCAGGCGATCTGGGAAAACGGCATTCACCAGAACATCGCGTTCCTCGCGATGATGCTCAAGCGCTCGGATCGGGTCGGCCCCGTCTATTTCCTGAACGGCGGCGACGCCAACGCACTGCCGGCCGGCCTCGAACTCGACGGCCTCGACATCCCGCTCGTGAATCCCGCCGACGTCACGCACGAACTCGACGTCGTGATCGAAATGGGCGCGCAGTTGCCGGTCGAATGGCTCAGGCACATGAAGGCGCTCGGCAAGAAAATCGCCGCGTTCTTCTGCGGGCACATGTATGCCGGCCTGTGCGAAACCCCGATCTTCGAAAAACCGTCGGGGCATATCTTCAACGGCGCGCCGTTCGACGAAGTGTGGCTGCTGCCGCAATACGACAAGACCGCGGCGCCGATGCTGCAGACCATCCTGCGCGCGCCGGTGCACCTGATGCCGCACATCTGGTCGCCGTACTTTCTCGATCGCCGCATCGCCGCGCTGGCGAGCGAAGGCGCGACGTTCGGCTATCGGCCCGGCCGCCGCCCGTGGCGCCTGGCGATGCTCGAGCCGAACATCTCGGTCGTCAAGTCCTGCCACTACCCGATGCTCGCGTGCGACGAGTTCTACCGCGCGCGGCCGGACGCGGTGCAACACATGTTCGTCGTCAACGCGATGCACATGAAGGAGCATCCGACCTTCGTGCACTTCGCGAACAGCCTCGATCTCGTGCGCCAGCACAAGGCGACCTTCGAACCGCGCATCGACCTGCCGGGCTTCATGGCGCGCCATGCGGACGCGGTCGTGTCGCACCACTGGGAAAACGGGCAGAACTACCTGTATTACGACGTGCTGCACGGCGGTTATCCGCTGATCCACAACTCGACGCTGCTCGGCGACGCCGGCTATTACTACCCGGACTTCGACTCGGCCGCGGGCGGCCGCGCGCTGCTCGACGCGTGGCTGCATCACGACGAACGCCTCGACGACTACCGTGCGAAGGCCGGCCGGCTGCTGCAGTCGGTCTCGATCGACAACCCCGCGAACCTCGACGCGTTCGTCTCGCGTCTGGTCGCCTGAACCGGAGCATACGCATGTCGGACTCCAATGCCCGTCAAGCGCCCGGCGAGGGCAAGCGTCTCGTCGTCGGCGTGTCGCTGTTCGTCCGCGGCGCCGGCCAGTCGCTGTGGGAAAACGGCATCTTCCAGAACTGCCTGCTGCTGATCCTGCTGCTGCGCCAGTCGCCGCTCGTCGCGGAAGCCGTGATGGTGAACGGCGGCGAACAGGTCGCCGATCCGCAGATGATGCTCGGCGAATGGGACGTGCCGCTGCTGTCGATGGACGAAGCGCTGCAACGCTGCGACGTGCTGATCGAAATGAGCGCGCAGTTCGGCGCGGACTACCTGTGCGCGTTCCGCGAGCGCGGCGGCAAGGTCGTCACGATGCGGGTCGGCAACGACTACGTGATCGACATCGAGCGCGCGATGTTCAACAAGCCGTCGGGCTTCCTGTTCTCGGGCGCGCCGTACGACGCGGTGTGGACGATTCCCGAATTCGAGCGCTCGTGCCTGCACTATTACCAGACGGGGCTGCGTGCACCGGTCACGATCGTCCCGCACATCTGGCACCCGATGCTGTTCGACAAGGCGCGCGCGACGCTCGGCACCGGTTTGTCGTACGGCTATCGGCCCGGCAAGCCGCGCTGGCGCGTGACGATGTTCGAGCCGAACATCTGCATGGTGAAGACGAGCATCATCCCGATGCTGGTCACGGAAGAGGCATACCGCGCCGATCCGAAATTCCTTGAGTTCGTGCGCGTGTGCAACACGATCCACATCAAGGAGCACGCAACCTTCGTCCACTTCGCGAAGAGCCTCGACATCGTGAACCATGGCATCACGACGTTCGAAAGCCGCTATGCGGTGTACGAGTTCATGGCCGCGTACGGCGATGCGGTGGTGTCGCACACGTGGGAAAACGCGCAGAACTACCTGTACTACGAACTGCTGTACGGCGACTATCCGCTGATCCACAACTCGCCGTTCCTCGGCAAGGCCGGGTATTTCTATCCGGACTTCGACTGCCAGGCCGGCGGACGCGCGCTGCTGCAGGCGTTTGCCGAGCACGACGCGAACCTGGAAGCCTACCGCGAGCAATCGAAGCACGTGCTCAGCTCGGTCAGCATCTACAACCCCGAGAACGTCGCCGCCTACACGGACGCGATCGCCACCCTCTATCGCGACGCATGACGCGCCGCTCTTTCCGGACTCCGATATGAATGCACGCACGCCCCTCACCCGCGCCAAATGGCTGATCGGCTGCGCCGTCGCTTCGATCGCGATCGGCGCGCACGCGCAATCCGCCGGCGAATCGGCCGACACGCTGCTTCGAGATTCGGATGCAGTGTTCAAGCAGCTCGACGCCGGCCAGTACGGCGCGGTGTGGAGCGACGCCGCCGCGTTCGTGAAGGCGCGCATCAAGCAGGACCAGTTCGCGGCCGACATGCAGCATGCGCGCCAGTCCGTCGGTACGGTCAGCCATCGCGGCTGGGCGCAGATCACGCGCATCCGCTACACGAACGCATCGGCGATGCCCGACGGGATCTACGCGAACGTCGACTATGCAACCACGCTGACGAGCGGCGCAACCGTGTACGAGAAGCTGAGCTTTCGCCTCGACGACGACGGCCGCTGGCACCTGACGGGATACGTGCCGCGCCAGTCGCAAGGCGCCGTGCAGTAAGCCGCGCACCGCCCGCCTCACGGAGCCGCTATGAAACTCAATGTCGCGATAACGATGAACGTGCAGCGCGACGCGACGCAGTCGATCTGGTACAACGGCGCGAACCAGCATTGCGTGTACCTGTACATGCTGCTGAAGCAGTCGCCGCTGATCGGCGAGGTCTGGCTCGCGCACGACGACGGCGTCACCGACTATCCGCAGGCGCTGATGATGGACGCGTTCGGCGACGCGCTGCGGCCGCTGTCGTCGGTCGTCCACCAGACCGACCTGTTGATCGAGATGAACGCGTTCATCGACCCGTCGCACACGGACGTCGTGCGCCGGCGCGGCGGCAAGTGCGTGTCGTACCGCTTCGGCAACGACTACGTGATCGCGGTCGAGACGATCAACTTCGAGAAGAACGACTGGCGGCCGAACCCGCACCGCGTGCAGTTCGACGAGATCTGGACCAACCCGCAGCACATGCATACTTGCGCGGCCTATTTCCAGGCCGTGTATCGCGCGCCGGTGATCGAGCTGCCGCACATCTGGTCGCCGTATTTCATCGAGCGCAGCCTCGACGCCGACCCCGAACTGAAGGCCCGCTTCGGCTACCGGAATCACGGCCCGGCAAAGCGCATCGCGTTCTTCGAACCGAACCTGAACGTCGTGAAGAGTTCGATCGTGCCGATGCTCGCCGCGAACGCGTGCTACGTCGAGCATCCGGAGCTCGTCGAGCACGTGTACATGACCAACACGTTCGACAAGAAGGAGAACGTCGCCTTCAAGCATCTCGCGCTCGGTCTAGAGATGGTGCGCGACGGCAAGGCGACGGCCGACGTGCGCGCGCCGTTCGTCGCGTGGGCCGCGCATCACACCGACATCGTCGTGTCGCATCACTGGGAAAACGGCCTCAACTACCTGCTGTACGACGCGCTGTACGGCAACTACCCGCTCGTGCACAACTCGCCGTTCCTGCGCGACGTCGGCTACTACTATCCGGACTTCGAGATCTTCGACGCGGCGCGCGCGATCACGACCGCCGCGCAAACGCACGACGCGCGGCTCGACGACTATGCGGCGGCCGCCCGCCGCTGCCTGCACCAGGTCGACACGCTCGCCGAACACAACGTCCGCGCGTATTCCGCGCAGATCCAGCAGTTGTTCGCCGGCCGCGCGCCCGGCTGACCGCATTCGCGCACGCCCCTGCCCATACGACGCGATCGACCGCGCGATGGCGCTCGTGCTCGGCGGCGTCGGAATGGATCGATCGATTTGTTGAGCGTCCGGGCGGCAGGCTGGCCGGGCCCGGACGATGTCGAAGCCGGCCGCATGCCGGCCCGTACACACTCCGGATGCGCTACACCAGCACCCGAGCGCCGCTTTGCGCGGCGAATGCGCGGCCATGCCGCCGCCCCGTGCGAGCGAGCACGGCGAAGCAACGGGCCGCCGGCCGGCTTGCGCCGCCGGATTGCTTCACGAGGCTGTCGGACACGCCGCGCGCGATCGCCGATTCGTCGCCGCACGCGCCCGCGATGACGCCCGCGTAATAGTGCCGCGCCGCCAGCTCGCGGCCGTTGGCGTCGAGCGGCGTCATCCGCCGAATGCGGCGCGCGACCGCCTTCAGGCCGTCGAGATACGGTGCAACGTCGATCGGCACATCGGTCGATTCGGCACCCAGTTGCCACAGCATGTCGGCCAGCTCGGCGAGCGCGACCAGGTCGCGCGCATCGGTCGCCTGCGTGCCCGTTCCGCCTCCAGTCTTCGTCTCCGCCATGTCCACGCCCCTTTGCGATTCATCCCGGCTACGCGCCGGCCCCAACCGACTCCGGCGCGCATCACGCATGCCGCCCGCCTGTTCCCGCGCCGTCACGCGGCGGCCGGCGGCCGCCATGTAAAACGGATGCCCTGCGCCCATGCGACGCCGGCATCCACGATGATCTGCCGGTCGATCTCGTTCTCCACGCCTTCGACGACGACGTGCCGCGCGCCTTCATGCGCGAACGCGATCAGCCTGCGGAACTGGTAGCGCCCGATCGCGTTGCGCTTGATCATCGACAGGACCGACCGGTCGAGCTTCACGATGTCGGGATTGCCGACCACCAGATTGTTCACGGCGCTGAAGCCGACGCCGAAATCGTCGATCGCGATCCGGCACCCGGCCTGCCGGAAGCGGTTCACGAACGACCGGCCCGCGACGGGATTCAGCGGCCCCGTCTCCGTGATCTCGACCACCAGACGCGCCGCGACCGACGGTTCGCGCTCGAGCCGCCTGAAAATCGCGAGCCACACATCGTCGACGACCGCGCTCGCCGCCGCGACGTTGCACCCGTAGACGGCGCCCGGATCGGCGCGCAGCCCGTCGATCGTCCGGCTCACCACGAGCCGGTCGAACCAGCGCATCAGCCCGAGCGCCTCGAGGCGCGGCAGGAACGCGACCGGCGGCAGCACATCGCGCTCGCCCCAGCGCAACCGAGCCAGGCATTCCTGGTACAGCACGCCGCCCGACAGGTCGGATCGGCACACCGGCTCGTGCGCGAACCCGAGCCGGCTTTCCACGAAACTGCGTACCGACGCGAGGTCGGGATGATCGTCGGGTGCGCCGAACACGAGATCGATTTCGTCACGATTCGCTTCCCGATTCGCCTCCAGGCGAGCTTCGACCGCATTCATCCGGCGCTCCGGCAAATGGCGAGCCGCCGAAGACGGCTCGACCTCAACAAACATGCGGAGCGAACCGACCATGGCGCGCTCCGCCGCCTACCCGGCCCATCCTGTTATGTCGATCTTTTCCGGGAGCGTACTTATCGCTTCGGCGCGCCGTCAAATTCGATATTTTCAATGATATTCAGTTACTGGGAATACAACATGTATGCACGACACCGACAGTGCGACAGGTTACACAACGCAAATGACGGAAACCCAATCCGGAAACCGCTTGTCTTTTTCGTCGAAACAACTTCATCCGAATCGATTTTCCGCGATATGCCAGCCTCTAAAATCGGGAATTTCTCAATTGATCAGATAAATGCCGGTGCGATGAAGCGCCGCCCGCACTCGATGCCAAGCCAACCGCCGTGGCCAGTGGCCCGGGCCATCACCCGCTGAAAACCGCCGCCGCGCGATCATTCGATCGTCGCAGCATGCAATTTTCCATTTTCAGACGAAATTATTTAATTTCAAAACAGAATCAAACCGCCTCGAATCAATAATATCAATTTTAATTATATGATGATTATCTATCGAAACAAATTTAACAATCTTTCCGACTTGTTAACCTATAAACTTGTTTTCGACGGACTTCCCTCGGAGCCGTCAAATTCGTGCCTTCAAAAACCGTCGACCCGAACGGGTTCGACGGTTTCTTTTTTAAGGGCATTAATTCGTCAGACATCAGGGTGGGACAACCGCCGGTGGCGGCCCGCGGCGCAGCGGGCAAGCGCGTCGAAAAAACGGCCTTATGCGGCCGTCGCGCCGATCAGGTTCGCGAGCAGCGCATCGTATTCGGCGACGAGTGCGGGATTCGCCGACGTATAGCGGCCGAGGATGTCGCGCTGGCGCCGCGTGTACGCTTCCCAGTCGTCGTCATGCGTATGCAGCGCGCGCAGCAGCGCATCGGCGCCCTGCTGCACGTCGTTGTCCGGATAGTAGTAGCCGAGATCGGGCGCGAGGCTCGCGTTGTGCACAAGCGGATAGCCCTGCCAGCACACGTCGAAATAGAAATAGTTGAGCGGGTTCGACCATTGATGCGACACGACGATATCGGTCAGGTCGGCCAGGAACAACGGCGTATCGAAGCGCCCGACGAAGCTCGCCTTGCCCGCGCGCACGATGTCCAGGTAATTCATCAGCATCACGAACTCGGGGCTGTCGTGCGCGAGGCGATCGGCGTTCGTCACGTGCGTGAAGCAGATCGCATCGGGGTCGCGGCGATACGCCTCGTCGATGATCAGCATCGGATACACGCAGAACTTCACGACGTTGTGGTTCGGCTCCATTACCGTCAGTCGCTTGCCTGGCTCGCTGCGCGGCCGGTATTCGCCGTGCTCCGGCAGCGATTGCGCGCGTGCGCTCAGGAACATCGGATCCCACACGAACGGCACGACGCGCCCCGGGCAGCGGCGCAGCGATTGCAGGAACGGCAGCGACGACGGCGCGATCTGCGGGATCGCCCACACCTCGTCGTAGCCGCGGTTGATGAACAGCGTGTCCCACAGCCGGCGGCCGAACAGCATCGACTCCATCGCGTTGATGTATTCGACGCCGCAGCAATAGCTGACGAGCTTCGCGCCGCGCGCTTTCAGGTAGGCCGTCTGCTCGCCGTCGATCTGCCCGCCGAGCTCGATCACCACGTCGAGCGAATCCTTCATGTCGGCGAACGCGCGCGTGTCGTACACGGCGCGATCCCACGGCAGCGCGTCGGTAAGTGGCACGTCGGTCGTGTTGACCAGCGTCACGCGGTAGCCGTGCGGCGACGCCATCAACAGCTTCGCGAGAAACAGCGCGTTCTGCTTGATGCCGTTGATCCACAGGCTTTCGTCGGGGGCACGCAATCCGATCGTGATACCGATGCGCAGGCCGTTCAGGACAGGAGACGTCATCGTCGGCGGGATGGAAGGTTGGATGGGAATGGAATGAACGCAGTGTAGCGCGCGAAGCGCCGCCCGCGTCAAGCTGCGGCGGCAACCGGGCATTCTAGCGAATCGCCGGCGACCAGCTGCATTTCATTCGCGCGATGGAGCGTGACGGGCAGTTGCACGGCGAAGGCGTGGCCGATCTCGTCAGCTTCAACACGCCCTGGCTGTTTCGCCGCGCGGACAGCTACATCGTGCATTACTACGGGATGCGGTCCGCCACGCGCGCCAACGATGGCGCACGACGACGGACCGCTGTGCTGAAGCCGCCGCTTCGGAATCGAAACCGCGGCGCCCGCGCCGGCCGCTTGCCGTCAGATCGCCGTGATCGTCGGCGCGACGGCGGCCGGATCGGTGATGCTGGCCTTGCCGGTTTCGACGTGCCCCGCGATGCGGCGCATCCAGCCCGCATTCCCCGCAACCGCGAACTGCAGGTCGTACCAGTGGCTGCTGCACGACAGATCCCAGTGCGCCTCGACGCGCTGCCCCGCTGGAATCGTCAGCGTGCGCGCCGCCCCGCCGTACGCGACATCGGTCGCCGTGACCGTCAGCGCGCTGCTGCCCGCATTGGCGAAGGTCACGTAAACGTCGCCGTTCGCGGCGTCGTAGCACGCGGTGATTTCAGGCTTCGCGGCCGCGTCCGCGGCAGCGGACCCCGCAAAGCGCCGGAAATAGCCGTTCGGGCCCCAGACGCTCACCAGGTAGTTGCCGTTCGCGTCGAGCGCCCACGTATCGGTCAACTGCTTGCCCGCTTCGACTGTGTAGCGGCGCGGCATCGCGGTGGCGTCGCCCGTATAGACCCAGAAGTGCGCGCCTTGCGTGCCGGTATTCGCGAACGTCAGCGCGTAGCCTTGCGCGCCGAGCTGGCCGGTGACGTGCAGTTCGTACGGCAGCGCGCGCGCCGGCCGCGTGCCGGGTTCCTGCGCGGTCACGACCTGCTGCGCGGTGCTGGCCGGCGCGGTCTGCGACGACGCACGCGAGCATTGCAGGTCCGCCTGCGCGACATACGCCTGCGTGCTCGGCAAGGTCGGCAGCGTCGCATCCGGTTTCGAGAAGTCGAGCGCCGACGTCAGGTCGCCGCAGATCGCGCGGCGCCACGGCGAGATGTTCGTTTCCATCACGCCGAAGCGCTTCTCGATGAATTGCAGCACCGACGTGTGATCGAAGACCTGCGAGCAGACGAAGCCGCCCTTCGACCACGGCGACACGACGAACATCGGCACGCGCGGGCCGAGGCCGTACGGCAGGTTGTCGGCGGTATACGTGCCGGTCTGCGTCGAGGTCACGACGTTGTGCCGCTCGAGCGACACGTCCACGGTGCTCATGCCGGATCCCGGCAGCGTCGGCGCCTGCGGCGGCACGACATGGTCGAAGAAGCCGTCGTTCTCGTCGTACATGACGAGCAGGACGGTCTTGCTCCATACGTCCGGATTGGACGTCAGCGCATCGAGGATCGTCGACAGGTAGTAGGCGCCGTACAGCGGCGTGAACTTCGGGTGTTCCGAATACGCGGCGGGCGGCAGCAGCCACGATACCTGCGGCAGCGCGTTCGCCTGCACGTCGGCTTTCAGTTGCGTGATCGGGCGCGTGCTCATTCCGCGCGTCTGCAGCGACGAACCGGCCGGCGCATTCACGAAGTTGTCGAAGCACGCCAGCATGTTCGTGCCGTAGTTGCCGGTGAAGTTGTCGAACCCGGTACCCTGCTGGTAGACCTGCCACGAGATGCCGGCCTGTTCGAGCCGCTCCGGGTAGGTCGTCCAACTGAAGGGCGGCAACTTGATCTTGTCGAACTGGTTGTCGATGTAGTCGGTGTTGTCGAGCAGCGGGCCGCCGCCCGTGCCGAGCGGATCGACCATGCCCGTCATCAGGTACATGCGGTTCGGGTGCGTGTTGCCCGGGATCGAGCAGAAGTAGTTGTCGCACACCGTGAACGCATCCGCGAGCGCGTAGTGGAACGGGATGTCGTCGCGGACGTGGTAGCCCATCGTCATGTTGGACTTCTGCACCGCCCATTGGTCCGCGCGGCCGTTGTCGATCGCGCCGTGCGTCGTCGCCCACGTATGCGGCAGGCCGCCGATGCACTGCGCGTTCACGCCCGGGTTGGTCGTGTCGTAGCGGAACGGCGCGATCACGCCCGCCTTGTCCTCCTGCCGCGGCTGGAACCAGACCGGTTTGCCGTTCGGCAGCGTGACCGGGAAGCGGTCGTTATAGCCGCGCACGCCGCTCAGGTGCCCGAGGTAGTGGTCGAACGAGCGGTTTTCCTGCATGAACACGACGATGTGCTGAACATCCTGGATCGTGCCCGTCACGGTATTCGGCTCGATCGCGAGCGCCTTGCGGATCGATTCGGGAAGCAGTGCGGTGGCGGCGGTCGCGCCGGCGAGGCCGGCGGAGAACTTCAGAAAATCGCGTCGCGAATGAGTGGCCATGCTGGTTGCTCTCGATTGGATTTCTGGTTGGAACGACCGGTATCAGGAAGCGGGCGACGATGCGGGCGCGGTGAAACCCGGCGGGCAGCGCATCTGCGCGGTGGCGACGGCGGCGCCGCCGCAGGCGGCCTTCTGCTGCGCGACGGGCGCAGGGTCTGCATTCAGGTCGTCGCCGCAGGCGCTGAGGAGTGCTATCAGCGCGACCAGGCCGGCGACCGCGAAAGGCCGTAGGGCCGACGTTCGCATAACGTATCTCCGTGGACGTGATGAAGTGACACGGACGCGAACCCGCGTCGGTCATATCGACGGCGAGATGCTATGTTCGACTTGTTACACGACGGTGTCGAGTGGAGATGGACGTGCGGCGGGAGGGTGTGGCGCAACGGGCCACGCGTTCGACGGAAGTATGGATTTCGCCGGCAAAACGTAATTCGATCGAAAGATTCGTGCGGCGCCGGCGTGTCGACGCAATCGAAGCAGTACCTGTCGCAACCACCTGCGTGCGGTGATTCGCGAAGCGGTTTTCACGGGCCGGCAGCCGCCGGCCCGCGCACAGCGAAAGCGTCGATCAGCCTTCCGCCATCATCAGCAACTGCGCGCCATCCGCGACCTGGTCGCCGACGCCGTACAGCACTTCCGCGACAATGCCCGCGCCCGGCGCGCCGATCGTGTGCTCCATCTTCATCGCTTCCATCACGATCAGCGGCGTGCCGGCTTCGACCTTCTGGCCCGGTTCGACCAGCACCGCGATCACCTTGCCGGGCATCGGCGCGGTCAAACGCCCGCCGCCCTGTTCGGCGTCGCCCGCATGCGCGAGCAGGTTGCGCCATTCGAACGTCTCGGCCGCGCCCTGCGTGAACACATGGAACGTGTCGCCGTCCGCATACACGCGGCCGCTGCTGCGCACGCCGCCGAGCGTCACATCGAAATCGAGCGGCGTTGCGCCGCGCGTCCACGCGAACGGCTGTGGGGCCGCGTCGCCGGACGCGATGCGCGCAACGGCGCCGTCGTCTTCGTACGCGACGGTCACGTCAGCGTCGCGATCGACCGCATGCCATTCGAGCGTGCGACGATAACCGCCGTTCAGTCGCCAGTCCGGCAGCGCGCCCCATGGCGATGCACCCGGTGCGGCCGGGCCGCGTTCGCGCGCGAGCAGCGCCGCGCAAGCGAGCGCGAGCGTCGCGCGCGGCGGCTGTTGCGGTGCGAACAGCGCGTCGTGGTTGCGCTCGATCAGGCCCGTGTCGAGATCGGCCGTCGCGAACGGCTCGCACGCGACGATCCGCTGCAGGAACGCGGCGTTCGTGTGCAGGCCGACCACCTCGCACGCGCGCAGCGCGCGCAGCATCAGGCCCAGCGCTGCCGTGCGGTCCGCGCCATGAACAATCAGCTTCGCGATCATCGGATCGTAGAACGGCGTGATCGCATCGCCTTCGCGCACGCCGCTGTCGACGCGCACCGCTGCGCCGATGTCGAACTCGACGCCCTCCGGCAGCCGCAGGTGCTTCAGCGTGCCCGTGGACGGCAGGAAGCCGCGTGCGGGGTTCTCCGCGTAAAGGCGTGCCTCGAGCGCGTGACCCTGCACGCGCAGTTCGTCCTGCTTCAGCGGCAGCGGCTCGCCGGACGCGACACGCAGTTGCCATTCGACGAGATCGAGCCCGGTGACCATCTCGGTGACCGGATGCTCGACCTGCAGGCGCGTGTTCATTTCCATGAAGTAGAACGCGTCGCCCGTCATGATGAATTCGACGGTGCCCGCGCCGACATAACCGACCGCGCGCGCGGCCGCGACGGCCGCCTCGCCCATCGCGCGGCGCACGTCGTCGTGCAGGCCCGGCGCCGGCGCTTCCTCGAGCACCTTCTGATGACGGCGCTGCACCGAGCAGTCGCGGTCGAACAGGTAAACGGTATTGCCGTGCGTGTCGCCGAACACCTGCACCTCGACGTGGCGCGGGCGCGTCAGGTATTTCTCGATCAGCACGCGGTCGTTGCCGAAACTGCTCGCGGCCTCGCGCTGGCACGACGCGAGCGCCGCAGGAAAATCGTCGGAGCGCTCGACCACGCGCATCCCCTTGCCGCCGCCGCCCGCGCTGGCCTTCAGCAGCACCGGATAGCCGATCTCGTCGGCTTCGCGATGCAGGTTGCCCGCGTCCTGGTCGTCGCCGTGATAGCCGGGCACGAGCGGCACGGCGGCCGCGTGCATCAGCGCCTTCGCGGCGGCCTTCGACCCCATCGCCGCGATCGCGTCGACCGGCGGCCCGATGAACGCGATGCCGGCCGCTTCGCACGCATGCGCGAAATCTTCGTTCTCCGACAGGAAGCCGTAGCCGGGGTGGATCGCCTGCGCGCCGGTCGCGCGCGCGGCTTCGATGATGCGCTCGATGCGCAGATAGCTGTCCGCGGCCGCCGAGCCGCCGATATGCACGGCTTCGTCGCATGCGGCAACGTGCTTCGCGTTCGCATCGGCGTCGGAATAGACGGCGACGCTCGCGATCCCGAGACGTTTGCACGTCGCGGCGACGCGGCACGCGATTTCGCCGCGGTTGGCGATCAGAATCTTGTCGAACATGGCTTCGGTTTCGTCCGGAAAGGGTAGGTCACGACGACGTCATTCACGCCACGACGGCGTGCGTTTCTCGAGGAAGGCCGCGATCCCTTCGCGCGCTTCCGCGCCTGCGCGGGTGCGCGCGATCCAGTCGGCGGTCTGCTCGATCAGCGTCGCGTCGAGCGCGCGGCCGGCGACATCGGCGACGAGCCGCTTGCACGCACGCACCGCGTCGGGGCCGTTCGCGACGAGCGTCGCGGCCAGCTTCGCGACCGTTTCGTCGAGCGCGTTGGCCGGCACCGCGTCGTGAATGAAGCCGAGCGATGCGGCGCGCGCGCTGTCGAATACCTCGGCCGTCGTGAAGTAGCGGCGCGCCGCGCGCTCGCCCATCGCGCGTACGACGTACGGTGCGATCGTCGCAGGAATCAGCCCGAGCCGCGCTTCGGACAGGCAGAACTTCACGCCGTCGGCGGCGATCGCAATATCGGCCGCCGCGACGAGGCCCACGCCGCCCGCATACGCGTCGCCATGCACGCGCGCGATCACCGGCTTGCCGCAGCGGTGGATCGCCTCGAGCATCCGCGCGAGCTTGCGCGCATCGGCACGGTTCTCGTCGTCCGTGTACCCGGCCATCTTCTTCATCCAGTTCAGGTCCGCGCCCGCGCAGAACGCGGTGCCTTCCGCCGCGAGCACGATCGCGCGCACGCCTTCGTGCGCATCGAGCCATTCGAACGCGGTGGTCAGCTCCGCGATCGTCGTCTCGTTGAACGCGTTGCGCACGTCGGGACGCGCGAGCGTGACGGTCGCGACGCGGTTTGCTTCGGCTACCTTGATGGTTTCGTATCGCATCGTCCGCTCCTTGCTCGTTACATCCGGAACACGCCGAAGCGCGTATCGTCGATCGGCGCGTTCATCGATGCGGCAAGACCGAGCCCGAGCACGTCGCGTGTCTGCGCGGGATCGATCACGCCGTCGTCCCACAGCCGCGCGCTCGCGTAGTACGGATGGCCCTGGCGCTCGTACTGGTCGCGGATCGGCTGCTTGAACGCTTCCTCTTCGTCGGTCGACCACGCGCCGCCCTTCGCCTCGATGCCGTCGCGGCGAACGGTCGCGAGCACCGACGCGGCCTGCTCGCCGCCCATCACCGAGATGCGCGCGTTCGGCCACATCCACAGGAAGCGCGGCCCGAATGCGCGGCCGCACATCCCGTAATTGCCGGCACCGAACGAGCCGCCGATGATCACGGTGAACTTCGGTACCTTCGCGTTCGACACGGCAGTGACCATCTTCGCGCCGTGCCGCGCGATGCCTTCGTTCTCGTACTTGCGCCCGACCATGAAGCCCGTGATGTTCTGCAGGAACACGAGCGGGATCTTGCGCTGGCAGCACAGCTCGATGAAATGCGCGCCCTTCACCGCCGATTCGGAAAACAGGATGCCGTTGTTCGCGACGATCCCGACCGGATGGCCCCAGATGTGCGCGAAGCCCGTGACGAGCGTCGTGCCGTAGCGCGCCTTGAATTCGTCGAACTCGGAATCGTCGACGATGCGTGCGATCACCTCGCGCACGTCGAACGGCTTGCGCGTATCGACGGGAATCACGCCGTACAGGCTCTTCGCGTCGTAGCGCGGCGGCTTCGGCTCGCGCAGCGTCACCGGCGACGCGATCTTCGGTGCGAGATGATCGACGATGTTGCGCGCGATCGACAGCGCATGCGCGTCATTCTGCGCGAGATGATCGGCCACGCCCGACAGGCGCGTGTGCACGTCGCCGCCGCCGAGATCCTCGGCGCTCACTTCCTCGCCGGTCGCGGCCTTCACGAGCGGCGGCCCGCCGAGGAAAATCGTGCCCTGATCCTTCACGATGATCGACTCGTCGCTCATCGCGGGCACATACGCGCCGCCCGCCGTGCACGAGCCCATCACGACGGCGATCTGCGCGATTCCCGCGGCCGACATCGTCGCCTGGTTGAAGAAGATGCGGCCGAAGTGGTCGCGATCGGGGAATACGTCGTCCTGGTTCGGCAGGTTCGCGCCGCCCGAATCGACGAGGTACACGCACGGCAGCCGGTTTTCCGCGGCGATTTCCTGCGCGCGCACGTGCTTCTTCACGGTCATCGGGTAGTAGGTGCCGCCCTTGACCGTCGCGTCGTTGCACACGATCACGCACTCGCGGCCCGCGATCCGGCCGATCCCGGTGATGACGCCCGCGCCCGGCGCGTCATCGTTGTACATGCCGTTCGCCGCGAGCTGCGACAGCTCGAGAAACGGCGCGCCCGGATCGAGCAGTTGCGCGATGCGCTCGCGCGGCAGCAGCTTGCCGCGCGACAGGTGCTTGTCGCGCGCGACCTGGCCGCCGCCCTGCGCGAGCCGTTCGATCTTCGCGCGCAGGTCGGCGACAACCGCCTCGAGCGCCGCGGTGTTCGCGCGGAAGTCTTCCGAACGCGGGTTCAGTCTGGATTCGATGATCGGCATCGACGGGGCTCCGTTCGCGTGACGTGGGGCGTTACATCGTTTCCGCGAACAGCTCGCGGCCGATCAGCATCCGGCGGATCTCGCTCGTGCCGGCGCCGATTTCATAGAGCTTCGCATCACGCCACAGGCGGCCGACCGGGTATTCGTTGATGTAGCCGTTGCCGCCGAGGATCTGGATCGCCTCGCCGGCCATCCACGTCGCCTTCTCGGCCGTATAGAGAATCACGCCCGCGCAGTCCTTGCGCACCTGGCGGATGTGGTCGCTGCCTGCCGAGTCGAGATGGCGGCCGACCGCGTACAGATACGCGCGGCACGCCTGGAACGTGGTGTACATGTCGGCGACCTTGCCCTGGATCAGCTGGAATTCGCCGATCGCCTGGCCGAACTGCTTGCGGTCGTGGATATACGGCACGACCGCGTCGAGGCATGCGGCCATGATGCCCGTCGGGCCGCCCGACAGCACCGCGCGCTCGTAGTCGAGGCCGCTCATCAGCACCTTCACGCCGCCGTTGAGCTGGCCGAGGATGTTCTCTTCCGGCACCTCGACGTCCTGGAATACCAGCTCGCCCGTGTGCGAGCCGCGCATGCCGAGCTTGTCGAGCTTCTGCGCGACCGAGAAGCCCTTCATCCCCTTCTCGACGATGAACGCGGTGATGCCGCGCGCATTCGCTTCGACGTCCGTCTTCGCGTAGACGACGAGCGTGTCGCAATCGGGGCCGTTGGTGATCCACATCTTCGTGCCGTTCAGCACGTAGCGGTCGCCGCGCTTGTCGGCGCGCAGCTTCATGCTGACGACGTCGGAGCCGGCATTCGGTTCGCTCATCGCGAGCGCGCCGATGTGTTCGCCCGACACGAGCTTCGGCAGGTACTTCTGCTTTTGCGCTTCGGTGCCGTTGCGGTGAATCTGGTTCACGCACAGGTTCGAGTGCGCACCGTACGACAGGCCGATCGACGCCGATGCGCGCGAAATCTCTTCCATCGCGACCATGTGCGCGGTGTAGCCCATGTTCGCGCCGCCGTATTCCTCGGCGACCGTCATGCCGAGCACGCCGAGATCGCCGAACTTCTTCCACAGATCCATCGGAAACTGGTCGGTGCGGTCGACTTCCGCCGCGCGCGGCGTGATTTCCTTCGCCGCGAACGTCGCGACGGCATCGCGCAGCATCTCGATGTCTTCACCGAGCATGAATTGCACGCCGGGCAGGTTGATCATGTCTCCTCCGTCTCCAGAAAGTGTGTCGCACGCACCGATTTCTGAGTTTCGCTCAAATCGAATGAATGCGTCGATTCATTTACCAATACAGCGGAAATTTTGCACAGTTTCGCGCCTCGCCCGGTTCTGCGTCAATAGTTTTTTGAGTGACACTCAGATATCATGCCGACATGACAGCCGCTACCGCCGACACCATGACCGCCACCGTCAAAACCGACCGCGCCGACACGCCGCGCGCGCCCGCCGGGCGCAAATCCCAGCAGCGCGTGCAGGACATCCTGCGCGCCGGTCGTGAAGTGTTTGCCGAAAAAGGCTACGAGCATGCGACGGCCGCCGAGATCGCGCAGCGCGTCGGGGTATCCGAGGCGACGGTGTTCAGCTACTTCCGCGGCAAGCGCGAGCTGTGCGCGCGCGTCATCGCGGACTGGTACGACGAAATCATCGCCGCGTTCGAGCACGGGATGCCGCAGGATGCGTCGGTGCAGCAGCAGTTCGCGTTCATCGTGCGCACCCACCTGCGGCTGATGCTCGTGAACGGCACGGGGCTGTGCGCGCTGGTGCTGTCGGAAGGCCGTGCGAAGCAGCATGCGCTGAGCGACGAGCTCACCGCGCTGCAGCGCCGCTATACGGCGCCGCTGATGGACGTGCTCGCGCGCGGCCAGGCGGCCGGGCAGGTTCGCGCGGACCTGCCGCTGAGCCTGCTGCGCTCGATGGTGTTCGGGCCGATCGAGCACGTGCTGTGGGATGCGATCCTCGGACACCGCAAGCTCGATACGGAAACGATGGCCACGCAGCTGGTCGACATGCTGTGGGCCGCCGTGCAGCCGCCCGCGCCGGAACAGGCGGCGCTCGTGCGCTTCAGGAACGAGGTCGCGGAAGCGGTGCGGCGGCTGGAAGGGGAAGCGTCACGCCCGTAATGCAGGCAGGCGGCGCGAAGCTGCTGCCGCCTTGCCGCATCTGCTCTTCCATCGCGCGGAAATCAGCCGCTACGACTCCTCGCCGACCCGCAGCGGCGCGCGGCTCTGCTCGTTGTTCAAATGGACGAACTTGCGCAACAGGCGCATCAGTTCCTGCGAATCGTCCTCGCCCATGCCGTCGAGCAGGCCGGCACGCAGCTCCTTCACCGACGGAATCAGGTGCGTGAGCAGTTCGACGCCCTCCGGCGTCAGCAGCAAGCGCCGCTGACGCCGCGGCAGCACTTCGCGGACGATCAATCCTTTCGCTTCGAGCCGGACCGCGAGGTCCGCGGTCGTCGACGTGTCGAGCGCCACCCGCTGCGCGAGCGTCACCTGATCGAGCCCCGGACACTCGTACAGCATCCGCAGGACCGCGTACTGCACCGGCGTCACGTCCCGGCCCAGCTTCTCGTAGAACATTGCAACCGCGATCTGATGCGCGCGCCGGATCAGGTGCCCGGGTTCATCGTACAGATCGAGCGGGAAAGCCGGTGCGTCGGCGGGATTCGTTTTTTCCATGAATGAGTCGATGACGTAGGCGGCGCACGCTGTTGCGTGCGCTCACGGCATGGCGCTGCCTCGCGCCATTTCCCGGGAAAACCAGTATACCGCTCGCCTTGCCCCGGCCAATCTCGATGAGTACACTGAATCACATTCAGCACACTGAATGAAGAACTGCCGCGTACCAGCGGCACCGCCCCGAAGGAGACGATGAACGTGTTTCTCAAGAACGCTTGGTATGTGGCGTGCACGCCCGATGAAATCGACGGCAAGCCGCTGGGCCGCAGGATTTGCAACGAATCGATGGTGTTTTACCGCGCGGCGGACGGCCAGGCCGCCGCGCTCGAGGACTTCTGCCCGCACCGCGGCGCGCCGCTGTCGCTGGGATTCGTGCGCGACGGCGTGCTCGTGTGCGGCTATCACGGGCTGGAAATGGGCTGCAACGGCAAGACAGCCGGCATGCCGGGCCAGCGCGTCGGCGGATTCCCGTCGATCCGCAGCTTCCCGGTAGTCGAGCGGTACGGATTCGTCTGGGTCTGGCCGGGCGATGCGTCCGAAGCCGATCCCGGCAAGCTGCCCGCGCTGTCGTGGGCCGAAGATCCGGCCTGGGCGCACGGCGGCGGCCTGTATCACATCCGTTGCGACTACCGGCTGATGATCGACAACCTGATGGACCTCACGCACGAGACCTACGTGCATGCGACGAGCATCGGCCAGAAGGAAATCGACGAAGCGCCGCCGAAGACGACCAGCCATGGCGACGAAGTCGTCACGAGCCGCTTCATGAAGAACGTGATGCCGCCGCCGTTCTGGAAGATGGCGCTGCGCGGCAACGGCCTCGCCGACGACGTGCCGGTCGACCGCTGGCAGATCTGTCGCTTCACGCCGCCGAGCCACGTGATGATCGAAGTGGGCGTCGCGCATGCGGGCCACGGCGGCTACGACGCGCCGGCCGACCTGAAGGCGTCGTCGATCGTGGTCGACTTCATCACGCCCGAGACGGACACCTCGATCTGGTACTTCTGGGGGATGGCGCGCAACTTCCGGCCCGACGATCACGCGCTGACCGCCGAGATCCGCGAAGGCCAGGGCAAGATCTTCGCCGAGGATCTCGAGATGCTCGAGCGCCAGCAGCTCAATCTCGAGAAGTGGCCGGACCGCAAGCTGCTCAAGCTCAACATCGACGCCGGCGGCGTGCTGTCGCGCAAGGTGATCGAACGGCTGCTCGCCGATGAAAACGCGTCGAACCCGCCGCGGCCCGTGATTCCGCTCGCGCACATCAAGGAGGCGTCATGAGCGCCGCGACGCTGACGGTCCGGGTGGCCCGCAAGTGGCAGGAAGCGCGCGACATCTGCGGCTTCGAATTCGTCAGCGACGACGGTTCGCCATTGCCGCGCTTCGACGCCGGCGCCCATATCGACGTGCATTTGCCGGGCGGGCTCGTGCGCCAGTACTCGCTGTGCAATCACCCGGAACACGGCGATCGCTATCAGATCGCCGTGCTGCGCGATGCCGAGGGCCGCGGCGGGTCGCGCGCCATTCACGACGAAGTCCGGCAAGGCGACACCGTGCGGATCGGCATGCCGCGCAATCAATTCCCGCTCGCCCCCGACGCACCGCACCACCTGTTGCTCGCGGGCGGGATCGGCGTCACGCCGATTCTCTGCATGGCGGAACGGCTGTTTTCGTCCGGCATGCCATTCGACATGCACTACTGCGCGCGTTCGACCGATCGCATGGCCTTCGTCGAGCGGATCAACGCAGCCGGGTTCAACGACCGCGCCCGCTTTCATGTCGACGACGGCGACCCCGCGCAACGCTTCGACCTGGCCTCCGTGCTCGCTGCCGCGCCTGACGGCACGCACCTGTACGTATGCGGCCCGCGCGGCTTCATGGATGCGGTGCTGAACGCAGCGCGCGAGCGCAACTGGGCCGACGAGCGGCTGCACTACGAGTTCTTCGGCGGCGCGGTTGCGACGTCCGGCACGGATCGCGCGTTCCAGGTGCGGATCGCGAGCAGCGGCAAGGTGATCGACGTGCCGGCCGAATGCACGGTCATCGCGGCGCTGGCGGCCAACGGCGTCGACGTGCTGACGTCGTGCGAGCAAGGCGTATGCGGGACCTGCGTGACGCGCGTGCTGCAAGGCGAGCCCGATCATCGCGATTCGTATCTGACGGAAGCGGAACAAGCGGCCGGCGACCAGTTCATGCCGTGCTGTTCGCGATCCCGAACCGACCTGCTGGTACTCGACCTGTAGACGGACCGCCCGACACGCGGCGGCCAACAACAATACCGGAGACGATCAATGGAGCAAGATGCCCGACCACCGATCAATACTGCCAAGTTCCCGATCGACCGATGGTGGGTCGCCGCGCTGTCATCCGAACTGACGGACAAACCCGTCGCCCGCACCCTGCTCGGCCGCCCGGTCGTCCTGTTCCGGTTGCCGTCCGGGGAAGTCGGCGCGCTGGAGGATCGCTGCTGCCACAAGTCGCTGCCGCTGTCGTGCGGCTCGCTCGACGCGCGCGGCCTGCGCTGCGGCTACCACGGGCTGCTGTTCGACCGCGGCGGCACATGCGTGGAGATTCCCGGCCAGGACCGGATTCCGTCGAAGGCGTGCGTATCGTCGTATCCGGTGCAGGAACAGGACGCCATCGTGTGGATCTGGATCGGCGCCGACGCGCACGCCCAACCGACCTGCGCGCCGCCGCGCTACGCGTTCCACACGAATCCGCAATACCGGTTCGGCGGCGGCAACTACCATTACGACGCACCGTATCAGCTGATTCACGACAACCTGATGGACCTGAGCCACCTCGGCTATGTCCATCTGAAAACGATCGGCGGCAACGCGTCGCTGCACATGGGCGCGGAAACCCGCGTCAGCACCGACGGCGACACGGTGACGCTGGTCCGCCGGATGCCGGATTCCGCCCCGCCACCGACCTACACCGCCGCCTGGCCGTTCGCGGGCCGCGTCGATCGCTGGCAGGAAATCGAATTCCACGTGTCGCACATCCGGATCTGGACCGGCGCGATGGACGCCGGCACCGGCGACCTGCTCGATCCGGCGCGCGGCGGCTTTCACATGCGCGGCTTCCACGGCATCACGCCCGAGACGGACACCACGACGCACTACTTCTGGACCGTTGCGACCAATCCGCAACACGATGTCGAACGCGTCGCGCAAACGGTCATCGAGCAATCCGCGGCGACGTTCGATGAGGACAAGACCGTGATCGAAGCGCAATACCGGAATCAGATGCGGTTTCCGGGCCGCCACCAGATCGACATTCACGTCGACGCGGGGCCCAATCGCGCACGGCGCGTGATCGAGCGGCTGCTGCTGCAACCCGAACCCGCGTAACCATCGCGCCGGCGCGCGAACGACGCCTGCCGGTCGCGGCGGGCGTTACCTGGGATTGCCCGTCAACCCGCGCATTCGTTTTCGTCCCATTCGCTACTGCCGGCTTCGATTTCATCCTATTCAATTAGGCATACTATTTTTTATGAAGGATCTTTGACGTGAACGCAAATATCCGCAATACGCTCGACGAATCCCCGATGAGCGCGTTCCAGACGACGGCTGTCGCAGCCTGCGTCGTACTGAACATGCTCGACGGGTTCGACGTGCTGGCCATCGCGTTTGCCGCGCCGCACCTGGCGGCCGAATGGAAACTGAGCGGCAAGGAAATCGGCCTGCTGCTGAGTGCCGGGCTGGCCGGCATGGGCATCGGCTCGGTGCTGATCGCGCCGCTGGCCGACCGGGTCGGCCGCCGCCGCATCATCCTGCTCTGCCTCGCCGTGATCTCGACCGGGATGCTCGCCTGCGCGGCCACGCACAGCACGCTGCAACTCGCGGTCGCGCGTGCCTATACGGGGCTCGGCATCGGCGGCATGCTGGCGAGCCTGACCGTCATCAGCGGCGAGTATGCATCGAACAAATGGCGCAGCGCCGCGATCGGCATGCAGTCGACCGGCTACGCGATCGGCGCCACCGCCGGCGGCGTCGTCGCCGGCTATCTGCTGTCGGTGTGGGGATGGCGCAGCGTGTTCGCGTTCGGCGGCATCCTGACTTTGATGGCGATCCCGATGGTGCTCGCGCTGCTGCCGGAATCGCTCGACTTCCTGCTGGCGAGGCGTCCGGACAACGCGCTGCAGAAAATCAACCGCATCCTCGCGAGAATGAAGCGCGCGCCGATCGACACGCTGCCGGCTGCGACTGCTCCCATCGACACGTCGAACCCCGCGTCGAGCTGGACGGCCGTGCTGCGCGCACCGCTCACGCGCCGCACGATCGCGCTGTGGATCGCGTTCTTTCTCGTGATGGGCAGCTTCTACTTCGTTGTGAGCTGGACGCCGAAGCTGCTGGTCCAGGCCGGACTGTCGGCGTCGCAGGGCGTGACCGGCGGCGTGCTGCTCAATCTCGGCGGCATTGCGGGCGCCTCGCTCTTCAGCCTGCTGTCGACGCGGTTCGGCCTGCGTAACCTGCTGGGCGCGACGCTGCTGCTGGGCGGCACGCTGATGGTCGTGTTCGGTGCGAACACGGGCTCCCTCGGCATCGGGATGACCGTCGCGGTGCTCCTCGGTGCCGTGATCAATGCGTGCGTGGCCGGCATGTATGCGCTGTCGCCGACGCCGTATCCCGCCGAAATCCGCACGACCGGCATCGGCCTCGCGGTCGGCATCGGCCGCCTTGGCGCGATCCTGTCGCCGATGACGGTCGGTGCGCTGCTGGACGACGGCTGGACCGTGCCTCATCTCTATCTCGCGTTCCTCGTGCCGATGATCGGCGCGGCGATCGCCGTCGCCGTGGTGGGCGCGCGTGCCGCGGCACCGCACCGGCAACGCGATCCGGCGATGCCGTAACGCGCGACGCCCGCAGTCTTGCCGATACCCGTCGGTATCCCGGACATGTCCGGGGCACTAAAAAAATCGATAAGCATATCTACATACTGTTTGGAGACAGCCATGAAAACGAAACTGGGCGCCGCACTCGCGACGGCGATGGCGCTGGCCGGACCGGCCTGCGCGCAAAGCAGCGTCACGCTGTACGGGATCATCGATACCGGCGTGTCCTACTACAACAACGCCGCGCACGGCGGGTCGTTCACCGGGATGCCGACGCTGACCGGCGAGGTGCCGTCACGCTGGGGCCTGAAAGGCGCGGAGGATCTCGGCGGCGGCTACCAGGCCTTCTTCGTGCTCGAAAACGGCTTCCAGCCCGGCACCGGCGCGCTGAACTACGGCGGGCGCCTGTTCGGGCGGCAGGCGAACGTGGGCGTGAACAGCCCCTTCGGCGCGCTGACCCTCGGCCGCCAGATGAACATGTCGATGATCGTGCTGACCAATGCCGATGTGATCGGTCCGTCGATTCATTCGATGGCGAATTTCGACTCCTATCTGCCGAACGCGCGCAGCGACAATGCAATCGGCTACAAGGGCACGTTCCACGGCGTGACGCTCGGCGCCACCTACAGTTTCGGCCGCGACGCGGCCGGGCCGGCAGGACCGTCGGCGACGGGCTGCGCCGGACAGGTGCCCGGCGACATCGTCGCCTGTCGTCAATACACGGCGATGCTCGCCTACGACGCGAGCAATTTCGGGCTGGCCGCATCGCACGACGTGATGCGCGGCGGCGGCGGCGCGCTCGCGCCGCTGAACAATCCGGCGTACACCGACACGCGCGACATCGTCGCCGGCTACGTGAAATTCGGCCCCGCGAAACTGGGCGCCGGGTGGATCCGCCGCAACCTCGCGGCGGCCCAACACCTGCAGGCCGACATCGTGTTCGCCGGCGGCACGTACTACGCGACGCCCTACCTCGCGCTCGACCTGCAGGGCGTACGCTACCTGCAGCGTCGCGAAACCAGCGAAGGCGGCACGAACGCCACGCTGCTCGTCGGCCGCGCGAACTATTTCCTGTCGAAGCGGACGACCGTTTATACGTCGGCGGGCTACATGTTCAACAGCACGCTGGCCGCGAACGCGGTCGCCGCCGGCGGAACGGTCGGCACCGGGATGAATCAGCTCGGCGTGATGGCCGGCATCCAGCAGAAGTTCTGAACGCCGGCCGCCGCACTACCTCAATCGGCGAGCCGGCAATGCGAGAGCTTCAACCCCGGCAGCACCGGCGCGTCGATATAGCCTTCGTTCACGCAGCTGAACCGGAAATTCGCGGACGCCGTGAACGGCTTGATCTCGCCGCCGGGGAATTTCGGCTTCAGCGCAGCCTGGTCGGCCGCGTCGAAATGCGTGTCGAACTGCCCGCCGTCGGTCGTCAGCGCGCCGAAGTACGTGCCGCCCGGATCGCTGCCCATCCGGATCACCGCGCCGACGAACGCGAGGCGCTTGCCGTCGTATTTCGTCTTCGCGGCGGCGATGTCCTGCGTATAGGCCTCGATCACGGCACTGTAATGCGCGTCGATCGCGGGCTCGTCCGCCGGTGCGGCGCAGGCGTCCTGGTGAACGCCCGCCAGCATCGCGCACGCAGCAAGCGCGGCCGCCGCGAACGGCGCGGAAATCTTTTTCATTGGGTGGTCTCCCGTCAGGCTTGGTGGTTGAAGTGATTGAAAGCGGCGCGGTGCCGGCTGCCCGGCATAACGCCGGATGAATTCGCTTCCGTTTTAATCGTTCGAATGGCGGAACACGGCTGCGATCACTTCACCACCCGCAAGGTCGAGTGCGGTACGTTGCGTCGCGCCGAACGCGACGTGACAGGAAGATGACATGGTGCGGCCCCCGGCTCTCATTGAATTTCACTGCGTCTGATTTTGGCCGCTACGGTAGCAGACGGCCGACGGCCCGGCAACCAAGGCCCGCCCGCCGCCGACCGCCTCATTACAATTGCAAATAATTCTCATTACAGATATCATCCGCATCCCGGTTGCGGCGCAGTGCTGCGGCCCGCGACACGATCCTTAGCACTCCGTCCTGCATCGATTCATGCCATCCCGTCGAACAACCCGCCGCGCCCGGACCCTTCGTCCGTGGCGCACGAGCCTGCCTGCCCTGATCACTCTTTGCGTCGCAAGCGGCGCGCATGCCGACGCCGCCGAACCCGTTGCGTCCGCATCCGCCTCCACGCCCGCATCGACGCCCGCCGAACACGAACTGCCGGCCATCAGCGTCAACGCATCGGCGGCCGTCGATCCGACGATCGGCTATCAGCCGCGCACCAGCAGCATCGCGGGCGGCAGCGACCGCCCGCTCAAGGAGATTCCGCAATCGGTCGCGGTGGTCAGCAGCAGCGTGATGCAGGACCAGCAGGCGCGCTCGCTCGACGACGTGCTCGGCAACATCAGCGGCGTCACGCAGACGAACACGCTCGGCGGCACGCGCGACGCGTTCACCAAGCGCGGCTTCGGATCGAACAACGACGGCTCCGTGCTCGTCGACGGCGTGCGCACGCCGGTGCTGCACAGCTATCTCGCGACGATCGACCGCGTCGAAGTGCTGAAGGGCCCCGCTTCGCTGCTCTACGGGATGCAGGACCCGGGCGGCGTGATCAACCTCGTCACGCGCAAGCCGGAAGACACGTTCGGCGGCTCGATCTCCGCGTCGCGCACGAGCCACGGCGGCAGCAGCGCGCTGTTCGATCTCACGGGCCCGCTCGGCAAGCCCGGCCAGGTCGCCGGCGGCACGCTCGCGTTCCGGCTGACCGGCGAATACGATACGAGCGGCTACTGGCGCAGCTTCGGCCGCCAGCGCGACGCGCTGATCGCGCCCGCGCTGTCGTGGCACGACGCGAACACGTCGGTCGACGTCAGCTACCAGTACGTCGACTACACGACGCCGTTCGATCGCGGCACCGTGCTCGTGAACGGCCAGCTCGACGATGCGCTGCGCTATCGCCGCTACGAGGAAGCGTGGTCGCAGAGCAGCGGCATCCAGGAAACGCTGCGCGCGCGCATCGAGCACCGCTTCTCCGACGCGTGGCGCGTGCGCGCGACCTACGGCTGGGGCCGCGACCGCTACGACCAGACCATCACCCGCGCCACCGCGTTCAACAGCAGGACCGGCGCGCTGACGCGCTCGTCCGATGCAAACCTCGGGCGCAACGACTCCGACCAGATCGCGACGCTCGGCCTGCTCGGCAACGTGACGCTTGCCGGGATGAACCACGCGATCTACATCGGCGGCGAATACGAGCGACAGCGCAGCTTCCGCGGCGACACGATTCGCGGCAAGGCGACGACGGGCTTCAATCTCTACGATCCCGTGTACGGCCTGCTCGCACCGGGCGGCATACCCAACCCGAAGCAAAGCGATTCGCGCTCGGTGGTGCATGCATATTCGATGGTCGTGCAGGACTCGGTGAAGCTCACCGAGCGTCTCACCGCGGTCGGCGGGCTGCGCTGGGAAAACTGGCAGCAGGAATCGGGGATGGGGCGGCCGTTCGTGTTCGCCGACCGCTCGCGCGGCAATGTCTGGCTGCCGCAGTTCGGGCTCGCGTATGCGCTCACGCCGGCGCTGACCGCGTATGCGAACGTGAGCCGTTCGTTCAAGCCGAACGTCGCAACGAACGTCGCCGCGCCGCTCGCGCCTGAATACGGCCGCGTGCTCGAGGCCGGGCTGAAGTTCAGCGTGAAGCCCGCGATCACGGGCACGCTCGCGGTCTACCAGATCGACAAGCGCAACGTCGCGATCACGAACGGCGACATCACGTCGACGATCGGCACCGCGCGCTCGCGCGGGATCGAACTCGACGTCGCGGGGCAGATCACGCGCCACCTGAGCGTGATCGGCAGCTATGCGTATACGAACGCGACCGATCGCGACAGCAATACGCCGCTCGTCAACGTCGCGCGCCACACGGGCAGCCTGTTCGCGGTGTACGACACGGCGATCGCGAACCTGCCCGGCCGCTGGCGCTTCGGCGGCGGCGCGCGCCTTGTCGGCGCACGCTCCGGCGACACCGCGAACAGCTTCACGCTGCCCGGCTACGTGACCGTCGACGCGTTCGCGGCCTACGAAACGACGATCGGCAAGTTCCCGACGCGCTTCCAGCTCAACGTGAAGAACCTGCTCGACAAGACCTACTACCCGTCGAGCAACAACAACCTGATCGTTGCGGTCGGCGAGCCGCGGCTCGTCACGCTGACGACGACGGTGTCGTTCTGACGTCCTGACACGCGCGTGGGCGGGTCGGCCCGCAAGCGGCGGCCCACGCGCGAACCCCGCATCGATGCGTCGCTCTCGCGACGCGGCGCTCGGCTGCATTACCTTCGGCGCAGCATCCCGGCCGCTTCATGACCGGTCGCGGCAGACGCACGCGCGTTGTGCCGGACGAAAACGCGGCGACCGAAAGTCGCTCGAGACAACGCCGGATTCCTGTTGACAGGCGACCGGCGCGACACCCAACTCCGTCATTCGCACGCCTCCCCGGCATCGGCCCCGACGACCGCGAAAATGCATCCCAGCGATGCAACTCCGTCTGATCGCGAACCGCATCGTACGCCGTATGATCCCCCCGGCCTTTTCTCAAGGCCGCCCAATGCGCGTCGCCATCTCCATCCGCTTACGCGTTTCGCCACAACAACCCAGCGAATATGTCCAACTTCTCACTCATACTCGTCGTCTCAATGTTGAGCGCCTTTGGCCTGATCGCGTCCGACGTCTACCTGCCCGCCATGCCATCGATGGCCCATGAATTTTCAATCGGCGCATGGCAGATGCCGCAGACGGTATCGGCCTACCTGATCGCGCTCGCCTGTGCCCAACTGTTCTACGGTCCCCTCTCCGATCGATGGGGGCGCAAACCCGTGCTGACGGTCGGAATCCTTCTGTACATTCTTGGCTCGATCGGCTGCGCCAGTGCCGGCGGCTTCGCGAGCTTTCTCGGATGGCGAGTGCTCGAGGCCCTCGGCGCGGCTTCCGGTCTCGTCATCGGCCGCGCAATCATCGCCGACACCTGCGACAAAAAGGAATCCGCAAAGGTCTACAGCATCGTGTATCCGCTCGTCTCGCTGTCTCCGGCGATCGCCCCAGCGATTGGCGGATATCTGGCCGCCTGGTTCGGGTGGCGGAGCGATTTCATTTTCGTCGCCGGGTTTGGCGTAGTCGCGCTCGCGCTGGTACAGCTTCTTCTGAAAGAAACGCGGCCGCCCGTCGCGCCGGGCCAACATCGCGCAGTTCCGCTGGCCGGCTTCTCCGACGTGCTCGGAGATCGCGTGTTCATCCGGTATACGCTCGTCGTCTGTGCAATCTATTGCGCGTGGTTCGTCTACCTGACGCAATCGCCCTTCATCTTTTCGGGCCTCGGTCTTTCGGAACAGCAAAGCGGCTGGCTTTATCTGCCGCTTACCGCCGGCATCATTTCGGCCAACATGATCTCGCGCCGCATGCTCGACCGGATGTCCTACGACTCGATCGTCGTGGCTGGGGTGTGCTGCTTCGTCGCCGGCGGCATCGCGTTCGCCTTGTGCGAGTCGTGGCACTTCAAAAACATCATCGCAATCGTGATGCCGATGTTCCTCGTCAGCCTGTCAAACGGATCGTCGCTGTCGCTCGCCGTCTCGGGCGCCATCGCGAGCGAACATGGGCGCGCCGCCACGGCGTCCGGACTGGTCGGCTTCTTCCAGATCGGAAGTGCGTCGCTCGCGGCCACCGTGTCCAGCGGACTGCTCGGTACCGGAAGCCACGTGCTGGCGACGGCGATTCCGTTCTTCGCGATCGTCGCCGCGGTCGCGATCGTCCCCCGCTGGTATGCCGCGCGGCGCACGCTCTCGATGCGCAAGACCCTGCCACGTTAAGCACCCGGCCTTGCACCGACGAGATTCCGGCCGCTATCGATAACGGTCGAACGAAGCAGCGATCTCGTCGGTGACCGCGCGAACGCGCGCCGTCCGGTTCAGGTCCGTATGCGACACGAGCCAGACCTGGTACGGCGCGGTTCGAGTCCTGTCAGGCCAGATTCGCACGAGCGAATCGTCCGCCTGCGCCATATATACCGGGAGCTCGCCTATTCCGATGCCCGACCGGATCGAGGTCGCCAGCATCAGGCTCGAACTCACTTGCGCGACGACGCGCCCTTGTTCCATCGACTCGCCGCACAGCGAGAACCCCTGGTTGGACGTGATGGAAGGCTGGTAGACCACCAGATCATGACCTGCGAAAGCGGATCCGATCGCGGGGGCGCCACGCGCATTCAGATACTCGCGACTCGCGAACAGCCCGACCTCCCATTCGGCCAGCTTCCGGCGTACGAGATCGGGATTTTCCGGCATCACGGTTCGAATTGCGAGATCCGCATCACGTCGCGTCAGGTTGAGCACCTGCACGGAAGTCGTCAGGACCACGTGTATCCCGGGACATTTCCGCCGTAACGCCCGTATCGCGGGAACGACAAAATCCATCGCCAGGGAATCGGTTGTCGTTACCCGAACCTCGCCTTCGAGCCGGTCGTCCGAGCCATGCGCGCGACGCTCGAACTCGCATGCCGCTCGCTCCATCTCTTCCGCGGCCTGCAGCGAATGCTCGCCGATCTGCGTCACGACATAGCCGGACGACGTCTTGAGAAACAGCTTCGCACCCAGCGCCTTCTCCAGTGCCGTCAGCCTCCGCCCCACGGTTGCCTGATCGACATCGAGAGCGACCGCAGCCTCGCGCAGCGTCCCGGCGCGATAAACTGCCAAAAAGACACGTGCATCGTCCCAATTCATGAATAACGTTCTCTCTCGGTAAAGCACTTTTGCATTCTTTGGATGCAATTATACAAGTTGAGTCCATGCTCTCCAACAGAGATAATCAGGCATCCGTATCAAATTGGATTTCGTGTCGTTCCGGAAACCGCGATTTCCCTCGCCATAGGTTTTAAAACACAGCCGGTGTATTCGACTCGTTTTCGATAAGGTCGACACACGGCGACGCCGGTGCGCGCCGCCGCTGCTGGCCGGCCGCGCGCCCGGTACGCCATGACGCCCCGCCGGCGCGATCACGGACGCCAGCGATACACGACGATGCTCGACCCGTTGTAGTTGTCCTTGGTAATCACGTACTCGCCGGTCGAGCGCAGATACGCACGCACGCCGTACATCGAGTCGACGTCGTTGCCGACGTCCATCGCCGACGTGTTCGAATTCGTCAGCGTGGTGACGAGCGCACCGGTGTTCAGGTCGAACACGTCGATGTTCGGCACCGTGTGCACGTAGCCGACGAACAGGTAGTGGCCGGCCGCCGCGATCGATTTCGGATTCGCGCTCGTCAGGTTGATCACCGGGTTCGGCGCGCTCGTGTTGCCGTTCTTCCAGCCGTGATAGACCTCGATGTGCCCGTTCATCGCGGTCCAGTCCCAATTGCCCGCGAGGCCCTGTGCGAGGATCATCGTGTCGCTGTCCGCCTGGTAGATGATTCGCGTGACAGGCGACACGGTGCTCGGCACGGGCGTCGTCGTCGGCTTGCCCCAGGATGGCTTGCCGGTCGCGTCGAAGCCCGTCATCGGGTAGCGGGAAATCGCGTTGGATCCGTCCAGCCCTGCCCACACGTCGCCGTTGTCGTCGATCGCGAAACCGGCCGTCACCTGCAGCGTCGTGTTGAACGGCTTGCCGGGCAGCGAGCCGGCCGGAATCGCGATATAGCCGCTCGCCGTGTTGAAGTAATAGAAGTTGAAGTTGCCCGGGTTCTGGCCCGACGCGACGAGAATCCGTTTGCCGCCGACCATCACGAGCTGGCCGAAGTGCTGGCCGCGCTGATAGTCTTTCATGTCGAGGCGCGGGTCCTTCGGATAGGTGAACGGGTCGACCGTGTTCGCGACGAACGTGCCGCCCGCCGAACCCGTGTACACGTTGTTGCCGCTGTAGAAGAACGCGCCGTCCGTCACCGGATCGGGCGCGGCGACCCCCTCGAAGTTCAGCGCCTGCAGCTTCCATTGCAGCGCGCCCGTCGGGCTGTACGAATGCAGGTCGGTGCTGCCGTTGCGGCCGAGATCCCAGCCGCCGCCCCATGCGTTGTTCAGCACGTACAGGTTGCCGGCCGAATCCTTGCCGAGCGCGGCGACGCGCGTGAAGCGCTTGTCGCCGACCTGCCCCTTGATGCCCGTCGTCGTGTCGAGATAACCGCCCTGCACGCCGAACGTGCCGACCTGGACCGGCAGGCCGAGGAGCCCGCTGTAGACCTTGATGTTCATGTCGGGCCCTTCGTCGCCCACCATCAGCTGGCCCATCGACGCATCGAAGTACAGCGACGCCGGCCGCGCGCCGGCCGCCATCTGGATCGTGTTCATCGCCGTGCCGGTCGCGCTGAACTGCGCGACGACGCCCGCGCTCTTGCGCGCGACCCACAGGTTGCCGGCGGCGTCGAGCGCCAGCGCGCCCGGCCCCGATACGCCGATGTCGCGCTGCCAGACGCCGTCCGTCGTATAGACGCGCACGCGGTTGCCGTAGAAGTCGCTCACGTACAGCAGGTTGCCGGCCGTCGCGAGGCCCGTGATCACGTCCGCGTACTGGACGCCCGTCCACACACTGACCGGGATGCGCAGGTCGCGCTGGTTCGTGCCGCGGTTGTAGCGGCCCACCGAGCCGCTGCCGAACGTGCGGTTGTAGCCGAGCGCGACGAACAGCGACGACGAATTGCCGGTGATCGCGCCGCCCTGGAATTCGTCGTGGATGCCGATCGTGCCGAGCGGCTGGCCGTTCTGGTAGATCGCGACGCCGCCCGCGTTCTCGTCCCAGCGCGACGCCGTGTAGATCACGCCCTCGGGCGCGACCCACATCGAGCGCGCGCCGTTGCCCACGTGCGCGGCCAGCGTACCGAACGTGTTCGCGAGCCAGTCAGTCGAGTATTGCGCCTGCGCGTGACTCGCGGGCGCCAGCACGGCCATGCACATTCCCAGCAATGCCGCGCGAATTTGTTTCATTGACATGAATAATGCTCCCGGACGATCGTGTGTCGACACTGTAAATTGCGACGCATGAAATCTTGGTGATTCAGGCAAAAGCGCATTCGCCGTCATCCCGAATTATTCACCGCGTGCTTTATGCCGTCCGGCGCTTTTTCGTCAATGATGGTCAAACCCGCTCGCCACACCGCAACGGCCCGCCGGCAGCGCGATTTCGGCGCTTTTCCCCGGCATTTTCTTCCGGGTCGCTCAATGCGAATGCGTCATTTTTTCTGACATGCCCGCATTGCCTTTTCATTCCGCCGGAAAGAGGCTCGATGATTACAAATCGAAATTAAAATGAAAGAGAAAAAATATTATCCGACGCAATCGGCATTTCGCAAACTGGCGCATCGGGCGTGCCGCGAACGCGGCGGGCGGAAGAAAGGAAGGAAAGCTGAAGAAGGATGCGGCGGAACAAGCCGCGCGCCGACCGTGCCGGCACGCGGTCGCGATCGTTCAGTTCGCGTTGTCGAGCGTCGGGCCGTCCCAACCGTCGAGGTATTTCGGCAGCGCATCGACGACGTCGATCACGCGCTGCCGGTAGAACAGATGCATCGTCGGCTGCAGGTCGCCCGGCAGTTGCCCGCCGTGCGCACGCGCGGTCAGGCTGTTCGGCTCGCCGCGCAGCGTGACGGTGACGGCACCGCACAGGCAGCGCGCGGATTGCGTTCGGGTCATGTCGTCTCCTCGAAGAAAGGAGGCGACAGTACAGGAGCAGGCGTGCAACGTCGCCCGCACCGGCTGCGAACGACGTTGCGGCCGCAACGACCGCTGCGCGTCAGAACTTCTGGCGCAGCCCGAGGCTGACGATCGCCTGCGACCGCGAGTCCGACGAATGGCCGTTCGCCTTGTCGGACACCGACGCGGTCGCGGCCACCGGCCGGCCGAGCACGTCGAGCGTCATGCCCGACGCATGCTGGTACGCGCCGAGCAGGTACACGCTGGTGCGCTTCGACAGGTCGTAGACGGCACCGAGCGTGACGTTGTGATACTGCGCGCGGTCGTCGACGCCATCGACATCGCTGCCGCGCGTGTAGCTGTAGCCGGCGAACAGCTGCGTCTGCGGCCGCACGTTCCAGCGCGTGAACACGCCCGCGACGTTGAACGTCGCGTGGCCGGCGAACAGCGAACGGTCGCCGCTGCGGTATTGCACGTTGCTATAGTTCACGCCGACGACGGCCGGGCCGAAGTCGTACGTCGCGCCCGTCGCGACGACCTGCTGCGACTGCGCGCTCGCATGGCCTTCGTTGATCGACGAGTTGAACAGGCCGTCGTCGGTGCTCTGCCACTTGCCCGTCGTCGGGTCGGTCGCGCCCGTCTTGCTGTTGTCCGAGCGCTCGTAGCCGACGCCGACACGCAGCGGGCCCGCCGCGTATGCCGCGCCGACGCTCCACGTGTTGCGCTGCTTCATGCTGCCCGGCTGGCCGCCGAAACCGTACAGCGCGCCGAACGTGAAGCCCGCGTAGTTGGCGCTCGTGTACTTGATCGAGCTGTCGACGCGCGCGGTCTGGTCGAGATCGTCGATGTCGCCCGGGTGCGCGCCGAACCCGCCGATGAACGACGACGGGCCGACCGGGCTCACGAAGTCGTCGAGCGACGTGTCCTGGCGGCCGAGCGTGACCGAGCCGTAGCGGTCGCTGCCAATGCCGACGAACGCCTGCCGGCCGAACTGGCGGCCGCCCTGGCCCGACGTGCCGTTGGCGATGTCGAAGCCGTTCTCGAGGACGAACAGCGCGCGCATCCCGCCGCCGAGATCCTCGAACCCCTTGATGCCCCAGCGGCTGCCGGACAGGTTGCCGGTCGTGAGCCCGACGCTCGAATGCCCGGCGTATGCGCCCGCCGAGCCGACCCGTTCGTTGCTGCGATAGGTCACGCCCGCGTCGACGATGCCGTACAGCGTGACGGAGCTTTGTGCGAAAACGCTGCCCGCGAGCGAGAGCAGCAGCGGTGCTGCGATCAGTTGCTTGTTCATGGCTTTGTGTCTCCGGGCGGTGAACCCGTTGTTCTGGCTTGATGTTGCGAGTGGCGCGCGGGCGGCGAGATCCGCCGGCAGTGCGAGGCCGGCGGCGTCCGCGCGCGGCGTCGCGGCGGGCAGGCCCGCTGCGGCCGCCATGGTAGATGGAACCGGTCCCGGACTAAAGCGCAATAGTGAAAACAGTTTCTTGCCAGAATCGAGATAGTCGAAAGCGCGACGGGCCGCACGGCTGCCGTGCCTGTACAGCGCGGGTGCGCGCCCCCGATAATCGAACGCACGCCTTCCATCGGGAGTTCCTTCATGAATGAAACGACCCTGCTGATCTTCGCCGCCGTCGCGTTCGTCGGCATCGCGACACCCGGCCCGACCGTGCTGCTCGCGCTGACCAACGGCTCGCGCTACGGCGTGCGCCGCGCCGCGTACGGTTTCGCCGGCGCGATGCTGTCCGACTTCGTGCTGATCGTCGCGGTCGCGCTCGGCCTCGGTGCGCTGCTGATGGCGTCGGCGTTCTGGTTCTCGGTGGTGAAGTGGCTCGGCGCGGCGTACCTCGCGTATGTCGGCATCCGGCTGCTGACGTCGAAGGGTTCGCTTGACGTCGCCGCCGCGCATCGCGGCGCGGCGCCCGGGCGCAACGCGTCGATCTTCGCGAAGAGCTTCCTGACCGCGGTGACGAACCCGAAGGGCTATCTGTTCTTCTCCGCGTTCCTGCCGCAATTCCTCGATCCGTCCGCGCCGCTCGCGCCGCAATACGTCGCGCTCTCGGTCACGTTCGCGCTGCTCGACGGCGCGGTGATGTTCGGCTATGCGCTGCTCGGCGCACGCGCGGTGCGGCTGCTGAAGCGCTCGGGCGCGCTGTGGCTCGAACGCACATGCGGCGCGATGCTGCTCGCGCTCGCCGGTTCGCTGGCGCTGTACCGGCGCCATGCCGCGTAGGGGCGGGTTCCGATGAGAGTCGACGCACCGCCCCACTCCGGCTTTCCGGGCCTGTCGCTCAGGCAGCTCGAACGCGCGGATCTCGACGCGTGGTACGCGCACCTGTCGAACCCCGACGTGATCCGCCACACGAGCTGGAACCTGCGCTCGCGCGACGATCTGCTGCCGCTGTTCGACAACATCGAATCGGCCGGCCCCGATTCGATCCGGCGTCTTGCGATCGTCGACACCGCATCGGGCGCGCTCGCCGGGACGATCGGGCTGCATACGGTGTCCACCGCGAACCGCTCGGCGGAAATCGCGTACGACCTTGCGCCGGCGCACTGGGGGCGCGGAATCGCGAGTGCAGTGTGCGAAGCCGTCACCGCGTGGGCATTCGCCGACGGCGGTTTCATGCGCGTCCAGGGCGTCGTGCTGACCAGCAACGCCGGCTCCGCGCGCGTGCTGCAGAAGTGCGGCTACCGCTACGAAGGGCTGCTGCGCGCGTACCGGATAGTGCGCGGCACGCCGGGCGATTTCGCGATGTACGCGCGGCTCGCGACCGACTGACGCGCCGCACCGGGCTACACCGCGGGCGCGATTGGACAGCCCGCGCCGAATTGACGACAATCGCCGTTCCCTGCCTCGACGGTCCGCCATGAAAATCGCCGCGCTCTCCGACATCCACGGCAATCTCGCCGCGCTCGACGCTGTGCTCGACGACGTCCGCCGCCGCGGCGCCGACGTGATCGTCAATCTCGGCGACATCGTGTCGGGCGCGCTCCATCCGGCCGAAACGGCCGACCGCCTGATCGCGCTCGACCTGCCGACCGTCAAGGGCAATCACGAACGGCAACTGCTCGCCGGCGATCGCGAGTCGATGGGGCTGTCGGATCGCTGGGCGCGCGACACGCTGCGCGCCGACCATCTCGACTGGATCGCCGCGCTGCCCGAACGCGTGACGCTCGACGACGACGTGCTGATGGTGCACGGCACGCCGGCCAGCGACCTCGTCTATTTCCTCGAAACGGTCACGCCCGACGGCTGCCGCGCGGCCACGCCCGACGAGATCGCGCAGCGCGCGGGCGACACGCCGGCGTCGCTGATCCTGTGCGGCCACACGCATGTGCCACGCACCGCAAAGCTCGCCGACGGCCGGCTGATCGTCAACCCGGGCAGCGTCGGGCTGCAGGCGTACACGGACGACCTGCCGCATCCGCACCGGATCGAAACCGGCTCGCCGCATGCGCGCTATGCGATGGTGTCGCGCACGCCGGCCGGCTGGAGCGTCGAATTCCATGCGGTCGAATACGACTGGCACACGGCCGCCGCCACCGCGGCAGCGCGCGGGCGCGACGACTGGGCCGTCGCGCTGCGCACCGGCCGGTGCTGACGCACCCGCGCCGCGCCGTTATCCCGCATTCCTCAGCGTCAGCCTCGCCTCCAGCCCGCCGCCGTCCGGCCGGTTGTTCAGCGTGAGCGTGCCGCCCATCGCGAGCGCCAGTTGCCGTGCGATCGCAAGACCGAGCCCCGTGCCGCCCGTCTCGCGGTTGCGCGACGTCTCCACGCGCCGGAACGGCTCGAACACCGCGTCGAGCTGATCGTCCGGAATGCCGGGCCCGCGGTCGAGCACGGCGATGACCGCGCCGCCATCCGGCGCGGCGTGCACGTCGATCTCGGCCGCGCCCGCGAACTTCAGCGCGTTGTCGACGAGGTTGCCGACGATGCGGCGCAGCGCCTTCGGCCGCGTGACGAGCGCGAGCGGCGCGCGGCTGTGCAGCGCGACGTCCTGCCCCGCATCCGTGTAGTCGCACACGATGCTGTCGAGCAGCGCATCGAGATCGATGCGGCGCGCGGCTTCCTCGGTGCCGTGCAGCGTCCGCGCATACGCGACGCCCTCCTTCACCAGATGCTCCATCTCGAGCAGGTCCTGGCGCAGCTTCGTGCCCTGCACGTCGTCGTCCATCACGTCGACGCGCAGCCGCATCCGCGTGATCGGCGTCTGCAGGTCGTGCGAGATCGACGCGAGGATCTGCATGCGTTCGGCCATGTACTGCGCGATGCGATCCTGCATCGCGTTGAACGCACGCGCGGCGCGTGCGACCTCGGACGGCCCGTCTTCGTTCAGGCGTTCGCCCTTCAGGTCGGGGCCGAGCGCGTCGGCGGCCTGCGCGAGCTGCTTGAGCGGACGCGTCGCGAGCCGCACCGCGAGCCAGCAGCACGCGGCCAGCACCGCGAGCTGCAGCACGAGCACGACCGGCAGCCAGCCCGACAGCGGCACCGTCGACATCGGATGAATGTCGATCGTCAGCGGCGACCCGTCGGTCAGCCGCAGGTGCACCTGCAGATGTTCGCGGTCGCCGGGGATTGCGTTCGCGGTCAGCGGGTAGTCGCCGCCGATGCCGTCGGAAATCGACCGCTCGACGCGCGCCGACAGCCGCGCTTCCGGCGGGGTGCCCGTTTCGCCGGGCCCGAGGATGAACGTATAGCTGCGCCGCGCGAGGCGCGGCAGCCACGCGGCGCGCTCGGCGGGCGGCAGGTGATCGAGCAGCGCGACCGTGCTCGCGACCTCGCGCTCGATGTAGCCCATCATCAGGTTGGTGGTCGCCTGGTCGCGCTCGGTCACCGTGAGCCAGAACGACAGCGTCTGCGCGAGCGCGAGGCCCACGCACAGGATCAGCGCGAGCCGCGCGAACAGCGAGCGCGGCCAGTGCCACAGCGTGCGCGCGCTCATGACGTACCGTCGACGGCGGTCACGGCCGACGAGAACACGTAGCCCTCGTTGCGCAGCGTCTTGATGTAGCGCGGTTCGCGCGCGCCGTCGCGCAGCCGCTGGCGCAGCCGGCTCACGAGCAGGTCGATCGACCGGTCAAACGGGTCGGACTGCCGCCCCTGCGTGAGGTTGAGCAGCTGGTCGCGCGTCAGCACGCGCTGCGGATGGTCGAGGAACACGCGCAGCAGCCGGTATTCGGCGCCGCTCAGCGCGACCAGCGTGCCTTCGGCGTCGAGCAGGTGGCGCCCCGTCGTGTCGAGCCGCCATTCGCCGAACGCGAGCAGCTCGGCCGTTTCCGTCACCTGCATGCCGGGCGGCAGCATGCGCGCGCGGCGCAGCACCGAGCGAATCCGTGCGAGCAGCTCGCGCACCGCGAACGGCTTGGCCAGGTAGTCGTCGGCGCCCATCTCGAGGCCGATGATGCGGTCGGTTTCCTCGCCGCGCGCGGTCAGCATCAGCACGGGCACCGTGCGGAACTTGCCGGCGCGCAGGTCGCGGCACAGCGTGAGGCCGTCCTCGCCCGGCAGCATCAGGTCGAGCACGATCAGGTCGGGCGCGCCGTCGTCCAGCGCGTTGCGCATCTCGCGGCCGTTCGCGGCCAGCGACACGCGCATGCCGTTCTTCTCCAGGTAGCCCGCGATCAGTTCGCGGATCGCGCGATCGTCGTCGACGATCAGCACGTGGTCGATCTTGTCCATGAGTCGGTGTCGCTGTCGGTGTCGGGTGGTTCGGGCTGGCGATGTCCGCATTTATACCGCACGGCGGACACGCGTTTGTATCCCAATGTATCGCGCGGCCGCGACGACACACAACATTGCACACGCGCGGCTCGCCGGACACATCGCAGATACGTCGGCGCAGCCTAATGGGGCCTGTCGAAACCCGTCCGGCCGCCGCTCCGAGCGGCGGCCTCCCGATCAGGAGAACGCCATGCTGCCCCGCCTCAAGACCGCCGCCCTCGTCATCGCCCTCGCCGCCACGGCCGGGCTCGCCGCCTTCGCCGGCACCCGCGCCGACGCGGGCATGACGACCTCGCTGGCCGGCACGCCGGCACCCGATTTCACCGGCATCGACCGCTGGCACAACAGCGCGCCGCTCAAGCTCGACCAGCTGCGCGGCAAGGTCGTGCTGGTCGATTTCTGGACGTACTCGTGCATCAACTGCATTCATACGATTCCGTACGTAAACGACTGGTACCGGAAGTATCGCGACCAGGGGCTCGTCGTGGTCGGCGTGCATACGCCCGAATATCCGTTCGAGCGCGACGCGGGCAACGTCGCCGATGCGATCAAGCGCTTCGGCATCCGGTATCCGGTCGCGCAGGACAACCGCTACGACACGTGGCGCGCGTACGGCAACCAGTACTGGCCCGCGCTGTACCTGATCGATGCGAACGGCAAGGTCGTCTATACGCGTTATGGCGAAGGCGGGTACGACAAGACCGAGGCGGCGATTCGCGCTGCGCTCGCGCAGGCGGGAGAAGGGATGGCGGGAACGACGCGCACGCAGTAACCGGGCCGGCGCACGGGCACGGCACCCGCCCTCGCGCGTGCGTCATGCGCTCACTTGCGCTTCGCGTCGGCCGCCGCCAGCATCGCTTCGCCGATCGCGAGCTTCCCATCGGCGATCAGCGCGTCGCCGGCGCCGCGAATATCCTCGACCGCCTTGTTCTGCCCGAGCTTGCGCTTGCCGACGAACCGCGTGATCTCGATCTGCAGCCCGACGATCGCCTGCAGCATCGTGTCGAGATAATCGGCCGGCGCGTCGCCCATCTTCCACGGCACCGGCTGCGACGCCTCGTGCGTGCGCGTCAGCCGCGCGACCACGCCGCGCACGAACTTTTCGTCGTCGCGCACCGTGATGCGGCCGTGCGCATGCACGACCACGTAGTTCCAGGTCGGCACCTGCCGGTGCGCAACGTGCTTGCTCGGGTACCAGTTCGGCGAGATGTACGCGTCGCCGGCGCGGAAGATCACGAGCACCTCGTCGCCGTTCGCGACGTCCTGCCAGACCGGATTCGCGCGCGCCACGTGCGCGTGCAGCTCGCCGAGCCCGCCGTCGCCGGGCAGCAGCTCGAACGGGAGGTGGTTCGCGTCGAGCCCGTGCTTCCCGTGCGTGATCAGACTGCCGAACGGATGCTGCACGATCAGCTCGCGCAGCGCATCGGGGTTGGGCTCGTTGAAATCGGCGGGGACGTACATGTCGGCTCCACGGTCGTGCGGCGGTTGAAATGGCTCGGGCGCGGGCCCGTCTTGCGCAGATTGTTACCCCAAACTGGTTTATGCTGTAGAGCCGGTTTGGAACATTTTCAGCAGACCAGAATCGTGGCAAGAACGGCCCGGAACGTCGAAATCCCGTCGCTCGGCGCGCTCGATCGCGCGGCCGGCGACCTGAGTCGCCAGCTCGCGCAGGCGCTGCGCGACGCCGTGCGCCGCGGCGACGTCCGTCCGGGCGATGCGCTGCCGTCCACGCGGCTGCTGGCGGCCGCGCTGCAAGTCGCGCGCGGCACCGTCGTCGACGCGTATGCGCAGCTGGTCGCCGAAGGCTTCCTCGAATCGCGCGGCGGCGCGGGCACGCGAGTCGCGCACGCGCTCGCCGAGCCGCCGCCCGTCGACGAACCCGAACCGCCCGCCAAACGCAGGCGCCCGGCCCACGCCGGGCTGCCGGAGCCGGCCGCAACCTTCGCACGGATCGCCCGCGAATTCCGTCCGCTGCCGGCGCTGCCGTTCGCGATCTCGGTACCGGTCGGCCTCACCGCGCCCGACGACATCTGGCGCCGGCTCGGCAACCGCCTGCGCGCACGCGGCGCCGGCGCGCCGTCCGGCTATGCCGATCCGCAAGGCGCGCTGCCGCTGCGCGAGGCGATCGCCGACTACGTGCGCCGGTCGCGCTCGGTGCACTGCACGGCCGACCAGGTCGTGATCACGAGCGGCACGCAGCAGGGGCTGCATCTCGCGAGCCAGGTGCTGCTCGGCGCGAACGACCAGGCGTGGGTCGAGAATCCGGCCTATCGCGGCATCACCGCGCTGCTCGAAAGCACCGGGCGGCGCGACGCGATGGTCCGCGTGCCGGTCGATGCCGACGGCATCGACGTCGACGCGGGCATCCGCCTGGCACCGCATGCGCGTGCCGCATTCGTCACGCCGTCGCACCAGTACCCGCTCGGCATGCCGCTGAGCATGGCGCGGCGCAACGCGCTGCTTGCATGGGCACGCGCACGGCGCGCGTGGGTGGTCGAGGACGACTACGACAGCGAACTACGCTACGAAGGCTATCCGTTCCCGTCGCTGCAGGGGCTCGCGCCCGACCGCGTGATCTATCTCGGCACGTTCAGCAAGATCCTGTTTCCGTCGCTGCGGCTTGGCTACGTGATCGCCCCCGACGATCTCGTGCCCGCGTTCTGCGGCGCGCGCGTGCTGATGGATCGCCATGCGCCGACGGCAGACCAGCACGTGCTGGCCGCGTTCATCGCGGAAGGCCATCTCGACCGCCACATCCGCCGCGTGCGCGGCGTGTACGCGGAGCAGCGCGCGCTGCTGATCGACACGCTCGGCGCGCGGCTGCCGCGCGAACGCGCATGGGTGCAGCCGGGCGACCAAGGGATGCACGTCGTGCTGTGGCTCGCCGAAGGGATCGACGATCTCGACGTGGTCGCGCGCGCCGCGCAGGCCGGCGTCGCGGTGCGCGCGGTGTCGCCGATGTTCGCGCCGGGCACGGCCAGGCCGGGGCTCGTGCTCGGCTTCGGCGGCTTCGGCCGCGCGCAGATGGAGGCGGCCGCGCAGCGGCTCGCGGACGTGGTTTCGTCGGGAGAATCACGGCCGGTCGCGCCGCAAAAGGTTGTCCGCGGGCAACAAACGTAATCGTCTGTAACTCCTGCAAGCAAAAGGCCGTTTCGGCCGCCGGCACGCGTGCGCCATTTGCTAGGATCGCGCCTCTTCCGTCCACGCCCCTGCCGCCGTGAATCGCTTCGTGCCGTTTCTTCGAGACGCGTGGCTCCGTTGCCGCGCCCGTGTCGCACCGCTCGCCGCCGCCTGCCGTGCGCGCACCCGCGTGCTGTGCGCAGGCGCCTTGCATCGCCTGCGTCATCCGACGCGGCGCGGCGTGGCGCTGACGCTCGCCGCGATACCGGCGCTGGGCCTGCTGGTCCTGCTTGCGTTCGTCCCGTTCACGCCGAGCATCGGCGACATCCGCAAGGCGCGCATCGACCGCCCCGCGCGCGTGCTGTCCGCCGACGGCGAGCTGATCGCCGAGTTCCGGCCCGTCAACCGCGAATGGGTGCCGCTCAAGCAGATCTCGCCGCACATGGTCGACGCGCTGATCGCGACCGAGGATCACCGCTTCTACGCGCATCACGGCATCGACTGGCGCCGCACGATCGCGGCCGGGCTGCATACGTTCTCGGGCGCGCGCCAGGGCGGCTCGACGATCACGCAGCAGCTCGCGCGCAACCTGTATCCGGACGAAGTCGGCCGCTCGCTGACGCTCACGCGCAAGGTGAAGGAGCTGATCACCGCGTTCAAGATCGAGACGGTGTACAGCAAGGACGAGATCCTCGAAACCTACCTGAATACCGTGCCGTTCCTGTATAACGCGTTCGGCGTCGAAATGGCCGCGCGCACCTACTTCGGCAAATCGGCGAACCAGCTCGACATCGCCGAAAGCGCGACGCTCGTCAGGATGCTGAAGGGCAACAGCTATTACAACCCGGTGCTGAATCCGGAACGCGCGGTACAGCGGCGCAACATCGTGCTCGACCGGATGGCGACGATGGGCATGCTGTCGCCGCGGCAGCTCGCGAAATTGCAGCGCCAGCCGCTGCGCGTCGACTTCGAGCCGCAGACGGCGCAGCCCGGCCTCGCGCCGCACTTCGCGGTGCAGCTTCGCAAGTGGCTGATCGCGTGGGCCGACCGCAACAACTACGACCTCTACTCGGACGGCCTCGTCGTGCGTACGACGCTCGATGCGCGGCTGCAGGACATGGCTACGCAGGCGCTGACGCAGCAGACCGAGCGGCTGCAGGCGATTGCCGACAACGCATGGCGCGGCCCGTCCGGCTGCGGGCTGCGCAACGACCTGTTCCGCGGCTTCATCCGCCAGACACCCGACTATCGCAGCGCCCGCGACGCGGGGCTCGCCGATGCGGCGGCGCTGAAGCAGCTCGGCGCGAATCGCGGGTTCATGCATGCGCTGTGCGAACGCAAGACGCAGGTACAGGCCGGCTTCGTCGCGATCGATCCGCGCAACGGTGCGATCAGGGCATGGGTCGGCAGCCCCGATTTCGGCAGCGAGCCGTTCGATCACGTCGCGCAGGCGCGGCGCCAGCCGGGCTCGACGTTCAAGCCGTTCGTCTATGGCGCCGCGTTCGCGGACGGCATGCAGCCGGGCGATACGTTCATCGACCGCCCGGTCGCGATCCCGATCGACGGCCGCGCGGTCTGGCGCCCGACCGACGAGGAGCCGCCGACCGGCGAGCCGATGACGCTGCGCGACGCGCTCGCGCTGTCGCGCAATCGCATCACCGCGCAGGTGATGCAGCAGGAAGGCGCCGCGAAGGTCGCGCAGCTCGCGCGCGCGATGGGCGTGCGCGACAGTCCGCTCGACGCGGTGCCGTCGCTCGCGCTTGGCACGAGCCCCGTCACGCTGAAGGAGATGGTGTCCGCATACGGCACGATCGCGAACCGCGGCGTGTACGTCGCGCCGCAGACGATCACGCGCATCGAGGATCGCGACGGCAAGGTGCTCGCCGCATTCGGCAGCGCACCGCCCGAACGCGCGTTGCCGGCGCCTGCCGCGCAGACGCTCGTCGACGTGATGCGCGATGTCGTCGACCGCGGCACCGGCGCCGACATCCGCTCGCGCTACGGGATTCGCGTGGATGTCGCCGGCAAAACGGGCACGACGCAGGACAACACGGACGGCTGGTTCATCCTGATGCATCCGCAACTGGTGGCCGGCGCATGGGTCGGCTTCGACGACGGCAGCGTGACGCTTCGCAGCGACTACTGGGGCGCGGGCGCGCACAGCGCGCTGCCGATCGTCGGCAGTTTCTACGATGCGGCGCTGCGCGCGCGTGCGATCGATCCGCGTGCGCAGTTCTCGCCCGACTTCCGGCCGCGCAGCGCGCCGGCGCCGAGGCGGCGCCCGCATCCCGGCCTGTTCGACTGGCTGAAGTTGTTCCGCTGAGCGCGCCGTCGGCGGAACATATACATACAACTGCGCTTAGCCCGCCGCGAGCGTGGCCGCCAGCGCATCGAACTCCGGCGCCCACGCCGCACGCCACGCGGCCTTCGTCGCGTCGTCCACCCACGCGCCGTCGATCCCGTTCAGCATGAACTGCTTCAGCTCGGCAACGGTGAAGCCGAAATGGCTGAACATCAGCTCCCACGCCTCGCTTGGATCGACCTTGTGCAGCGTCGGATCGTCGGTGTTCGGATGGATCTTCAGCCCGAGGCCCGGCATCTTGCGCATCGGATGCCGTTCCGCCCACTGCTCCGGCGGCAGCGTGCGCAGATAGTACGAATTCGTCGGCACGACGGTGAAGACGATCCCGCGTTCCGCATAGCGCGCGCACAGCTCGGGGTTGTCGACGATCGTATAGCCGTGATCGACGCGGTCGACCTGCAGCAGGTCGACGGCCGTCTCGACGTTGCGCCACGGCATCCCGAACTCGCCCGCATGCGCGGTCGTGCGGAAACCGGCCGCGCGCGCGTTGCGGTACGCCTTCCAGAACAGTTCCGGCGGCCGGTCGTTCTCGCGATAGTCGATCCCGAGCCCCGCCACTTCGTCCGCGCGATTCGCCTTCATCCATTCGACGATCGCTACCGCCTCGTCGGGATCCTGCTCGCGGTCGATGCTCGGGATCAGGCGTGCGCCGATCCCGAAATCGCGCGCGGCATCGCGGATCGCCGTCACGATCGCGGCCTGCGCGTCCGCATACGCGATGCCCGATACGCGCACAGTGCCGGTCGGATTCCAGAAGAATTCCGCATGCCGCACGTTGTGTGCGGCCGCATCCTCCAGATACTCGTATGCAATCCTTCGCAGATCGTCAGGCTGCGCGAGCAGATACTTGTCGAGCGCGCGCAGCACGTGCAGCACGCCGACCGGCTTGTCGCCGCGCGCATAGAACGCGTCGATCTCCGCGCGCTCGATCGGCGCGCCGCTGCGTTCCGCGAGCGCGACGAACGTGTCATGCCGCACCGCGCCGAGCAGGTGACAATGCAGCTCGACCTTCGGCAGCGCGTGGAAGAAGGCCCGATGGGCCGGCGTGATCTCGATGCCCGTGCGCGCGGCCGGGACGTTGCCTGGTGTTCCCTTCATGTCAGTCTCTTTTGGGGTAATGCCGATACGTCGCGAAAGCCGTCTCTCAGTGCGGCTTCACGACGGTCCAGAAGTAATAACCGAGCGGAATCGCGAGCACGACGAGCCCCCACGACACGTCGCGCCAGCGGCCGGCCAGCAGCTTGACGAGCACGTAGCACAGCAGCCCGCCCGCGATGCCGGTGCCGAAGCTGTTCGACATCAGCGTGAGCAGCACCATCGACATCACGGGCAGCGCATCGGTGAAGTCGTCGAAATGCGTATGGCGGATCGTCGCGAACATCGACAGCCCGATCAGGATCAGCGCGGGCGCGGTTGCCTCCTTCGGGATCGCGAGCGCGACCGGCACGAACAGCAGCATCGCGGCGAACAGCACGGCCGCGGCCAGCGACGACAGCCCGCTGCGGCCGCCGGCCTCGACGCCCGCCGCCGATTCGATCAGCGCGGTCAGCGCGGGGATGCCGAACACGGGCCCGATCGTCGCGGCGAGCGAATCGACGAGGAACGGCCGGTTGATGTCCGGCAGGTTGCCGTGTTCGTCGAGCAGGTTCGCCTTCGCGCCGACCGCGAGCGCGGTGCCGAGCGTCGAGAAGAATTCCGCCGCGAAGAACGCGAACAGATACGGCGCGGCCGCCAGGCTCAACGCGCTGCCGATATCGAGCTTGAACGCGATCGGCGCGATGCTGTGCGGCAGCGACACGAACGACGCGGGCAGGTGCGTGACGCCGAGCGGCACGCCGGCCGCAGCCGCGGCGAGGATCGCGATCAGGATCGCGCCGGGCACCTTGCGCGCCTGCAGCACGACCGCAACCGCGAGGCCGACCAGCGCGACGAGCGCGCCCGGTCGCGAGAAGTCGCCGAGCGCGAACGCGTTGGTCTTCGCGTTCGCGACGACCATCCCCGCATTGCGCAGCCCGAGCATCGTCACGAACAGCCCGATCGACGCGCCGAGCCCGAGCTTGATCTGCACCGGAATCAGCCGCACCACGACGCCGCGCGCGCCGAGGATCGTCAGCAGGAAGAACAGCACGCCCGACACGCACGCGATGCCGAGGCCCGTCTGCCAGCCGACGTGCTCCGTCGTCGCGAGCGTCACGCCGACGATCACCGAGCCGCCGATGCCGGGGCCGACGAGGAACGGCAGGTTCGCGTAGAGCCCCATCAGCGTGGTGAACAGCACGAACACGACGATCGTCGCGGTCGTCGCCGCGCCGCGCTCCATGCCGCCCGTCGCGAGCAGCGACGGGATCACGACGAGCAGGTACGCGGCCGCGAGAAACGACGTGATACCCGCGATCGTCTCGGTGCGCACGCTCTTGCCGCGCGCGGCGAGCGCGAAGCGGCGTTCAAGCCAGTTGGCCGGCGCTCGCGCCGGCATCGTGTCAGTCGCTGACATGGTGGTTCTCCCGTGATTCCGAATATTGTCCTGTGCCGATTCATGCAGCGCGGTCTTATACTGCCGCGTACCGCATCCCGACCGTTATTGCCCGATGTCGTCCGACCGCTCGTCGCTGCTGCCCGCGCTCACGCTGCGGCAGGTCCAGCACTTCGTCGTGCTCGCCCATGCACGCAGCTTCACGCAGGCCGCGCAGGCGCTGTCGCTCACGCAGCCCGCGCTCACCGCGTCGATCCGCCAGATCGAGTTCCTGCTCGGCGGGCGCCTGTTCGCGCGTTCCGCGCACCGGCTCACGCTGACGTCCGCAGGCGTTGCCGTGCTGCCGCTCGCCGAACGCCTGCTCAACCAGGCGCGCGGCACCTTCGACGACATGACGCGGCTCATCGGCGAACGCATCCAGACCGTGCGGATCGCGTTCATCCCGTCGGTCGCAGGCCGCCTGCTGCCCGCGCTCAATACACTGCGCGGCACGCATCCGACGCTGCGCTTCACGCTCACCGACCTGCCGAACAGCGCACTCGGCGAAGCCGTGCGCGACGGCGTCGCCGATCTCGGCATCGGCGTGCTCGAACCGGACAGCGACGACGGCACGCTGCGCTACCGGCAACTGTTCGAGGACGAGATCGTGATCGTCGTGCGGCACGACGATCCGCTCGCCCGCGCGAAGAGCATCACGTGGGCGAAGCTCGTCGATCGCGAGCTGGCCGTGTTCGTGCGCGGCAGCGTCAGCGAATCGCTGCACCGCACCGGCGGCGCCGAGAAGCTGCGCCTGAACGTCACGTACCGGATGGAATACACCGAGCCGCTCTACGCGCTCGCACGCAACGGCCTCGCGACCGCGGTGCTGCCCAGCCTCTACACGATGCATCTGCACGATCCCGAACTCGTCGCGCTGCGCGTCGACAAACCGCGCGTCACGCGCGCGATCTCGCTGATCTCGCTCGCCGCCGACGATCGCGGCCCGCACGTGCGCGCGTGCCGCGAGTGGATTGCGAAGCACATCTGATTCCGTTCGCCGCGCGACGTCACGCGCTCAGGGCAGCTTCGCGATGCGCTCGACGAGCGCCGCGTAGAAGCGGTCCGCGTCGACCTCGTTGATCCACGTCGCGTTCGCCGCGCGGCCGCTGCGCCCGTTCCAGTCGACGATCGTCTCGCCGAGCGTCCACTGCCCGGTCGTCTCGATCGCGACATTCACCTTGCGTCCGTTGAACATCGTCGGATCGACGAGATAGCCGACCGCGGTCGGGTCGTACATCGGCCCGTCGTCGACACCGCGCCGCTTCTTGTTGTACGCGAGCTCGGCGGTCATGATGTCCGCGACGATCGCGCCGCAGCGGTTGCCGAGCGCACGGAACGGCGCGACGCGCGCAGGCGTGATCGGCGCCTTCACCGCGACGTCGCGCGGCAGCACGACGATCGGCACGCCGCTGCCGAACACCACTTCCGCCGCCTGCGGATCGACGTAGATGTTGAACTCGGCGGCCGGCGTGATGTTGCCGCGCTCGAAGAACGCGCCGCCCATCAGCACGATTTCGCGCAGCGCGCCGCGAATCTGCGGCGCTTCGACCAGCGCGGTCGCGATGTTCGTCAGCGGGCCGAGCCCGCACAGCGTCACGCTGTTGGGCGCCGCGCGGCTCAGCGTATCGACGAGGTACGACACCGCGTGACCGGTCGCGAGCGGCGCGCGCGGCTCGTGCAGTTCGACGCCTTCGAGCCCCGTCTTGCCGTGCACGTTCGCGGCCGTCACGAGCTCGCGCACGAGCGGGCGCGGGCAGCCCGCGTAGACGGGCAGCGTCTTCGTGCGTCCGGCCCAGTCGCGGATGATTCGCGCATTGCGTTCTGTCAGGTCGAGCGGCACGTTGCCCGCGACGGCGGTCAGCGCGCGCACGTCGAGCCGATCCTGCGCGCCGAGCGCGAACAGGATCGCGATGGCGTCGTCCTGCCCCGGGTCGGTATCGATGATCACCGTGCGGCGCGCGGCGTCGCCGCCGGCGGCGAACGCACCGGTTTCGGGCAGCAGCGCGGTGCCGGCCAGCGCGGCGGACAGTTTCAGGAAGGTGCGGCGCGATGCGATCGGATGGGTCATGGTCGGATTCAGAAAACGTGCCGGACGCCGAGCGTCGCCATCATCTGGCGCGTGCCGGTCGAGCGCGCGTACGCGAAGATCTGCGCATGGTCCGCGTCGCCGGCCGCCTGCTGCGCGATCACCGTCAGCGCGACGTCGGTGCGTTTCGACAGGAAGTAGTCGGCCTGCAGGTTCACCTGGTGCCACTTCGAACGCTTGTCGATCACGTCGTACCTGCCGTTCGTGAACGCATACGCGGCGCCGAGAAAGAGCTGCGGCGTCATCGTGTAGACGATGTTCACGCCGAGGTTCTGCAGGTGCAGGTGCGAATTGTCGAGGTAATCGTAGCGCACGTCGGTAAACATCGCCGCGAACTGCGCGCGGCCGATCGTGTAGAAGCCGCCCGTGCCCGCGATCCGCTGCCGGCTCGCGTACGCCGCCGGCGTCATCGCGCTTTTGCTGAAGATCAGCAGCGGCGACGCATAGTCGTTCGCGATCGCGCCGTCCTGGTTCGTGCTGCTGTACGGATGGTTGTACTGCGCGTAGACCGCGCTCCAGCGCAGCGGGCCGCGCTCGTAGCCGAGCCCGAAGCTGTATGCGCTGTTGTTCGCGAAGCCCGTCGCGTTGCTGAAGCCGTACAGCGCGGTGAATTTCAGGCCGTAGTAGACGGGGCTCACGTACTTCACCGAGTTCTGCACGCGGATGTCGTTGTAGCCGTTGTCGTTGTCGCCGATGTTCACGCCGTTGCTCGCGATGATCACGGGCCCGATGTAGTCGTGGATCGCGTCGTACTGGCGGCCGCACGTCAGCGAGCCGTACGTGCGGTCGGCAAGGCCGACGTAGGCCATGCGCCCGAACTCGCGGCCGTTTTGCGCGGCCGTGCCCGTCATCACGTTGAAGCCGTTCTCGAGCTGGAAGATCGCGGACAGCCCCTGCCCGAGATCCTCCTTGCCCTTCAGCCCCCAACGCGGGTTCTGGTTCGTGCCGGACAGCGCCTGCCAGGCGTTCTTGCCGCCCTGGTTCGTCGCGAACCCGACGCCGGCCGAGATCAGACCGTACAGCGTGATGCTGCTTTGCGCACCGGCATGGGTCGCGAAGGCGCCGAGCATCGCGAGCGGAGCGAGCTTGTAGAGAGTTTTCATGCGGGTCGTGTGATCGGTGGTGGTCCAGGCGCGGCAGGGTTCCGCGAAACTGGCCTCGACTATACGAACCCGGATCGGATAATAAAAGTTTGCTTTTCTTATGTATCAATAAAACGGATTTATTCTCATCGTCACATCTCCCGCGCCCGCCGGAGCAGCTGTCAATCGGCGGTATCGCCGCCCTTCGGCAGCTTCGACCACGCGTTGCGCCCCGGCAGCGGCGACCACGCCGGGCGCGTCTTGCGTGCGCTGTCGATCACGACCAGGTAGCGGCCCGCGATCGGCGTGATGTCGCGATCGCGCCGCAGCACCCACAGCGACTTGCCGGCCTCGACGCGCGCCTGGTAGTCGTCGTCGAGCAGGCCGTGCCGGTCGAAGAACAGGTTCAGCGACGCGGGAATCCGCACGCATCCCTTCGAGTGCCGGATGCCGAGCAGCGGTTCGAGGCGGTCGGGGTCGGTCGCATGCATCTGGAAGCGCATCGGCGACACGCCGCCCTTGCCCCAGCCGCGCTCGCCGTCCTCCCATCCGAAGTCGTAGATGCGCATGTCGCGGCGGCCGTAGCCGCGAATGCCGTTGTCGTTCGTCGTGCCTTCCGCACGGAAATCCATGTTGTCGGGCGAGTGATGGAACACGCCGAGCGGCGTCACGAAATGATCGTACTTGCCCGGCAGCCCGGTGCCGACCGGCGATGCGCCGATCATCAGCCACGCATTGGCCGGCGTCGCGCGGAAGTAAATGAAAAGCGCCTGCACGTTCGGCGCGCGATCGACCATCGCGACGTATTCGCCGGCCAGGTCGCCGAGGTCCGCATCGGCGAGCGCCTTCTGGAGCCGCTCGCCGTATGCGCGCTGCTCGCTGATGGGTACGTTCAGGCGCCGCGTGACTTCCTGCGCGAAGCGTTTGCGCAGGTCGATCGCGCGTGCCGTCGCGTTTTTCGCCTCGTCGGCCGACAGCGGCGGATGCCGGCGCGGCGGGGTCGGCACGGGCGGCTCGGCCTCGCTGGCCGGTACGGCGGATGCGGCCGACGCAGGTTCGGCGGTGGACGCAGCGGAAGCCGCCGACGCAGGCGCTGCGGCGGACGCGGCGGAAGCCGCCGATGCGCCCGATGCCGCGCTGGCAGGCTCCGCATGATGCACATGCGATGCCGCAGTCGCGGGCTGCGCGGACGACGCACTCGACGACGCATGCGCGGACGAAGCCGGATGCGCATGGGAAGCCGCCGACGCCGGCGACGCAACCGATGAGGATGACGTAGCAGCGGACGACGGGGCGCCGGATGCCACAAAGGCAGGCCGCCAGGCAAGAACGGCAATCGGCAGCGCGGCAGCGAGCCACACATACGCGGCAACTACGCGGGTACGGCAACGCGGCTTCGCAAATCGCCGCGTCAGGCTGGAAAGCATCATACGTTCGAAGCCATCGGCCGATCCGGCCGCCGCATGCTGCTGTTGCGAGCGGCGCATCTTCCGCACGAGCCATCGACACGTCCGGCACATCGTGTGCGCCCGGCGCCGACGCCTCTTCGCGGTGGAGCCGTTCGCTGATGCACCGCGTGCGGTCCGATGGCGGCTAATGAGTCGTCAGGCCCTTCATTCTACGCGCCAGCGCAGGAATCGGCAGCGGCGAAAGTCGCAGTTTCGCGGCGAATTTTCGCTTCGTCACGCTTTGTTTCAACTCGTTGCCGCTTGCGGCTTCGTCGCGTGGCAACCTTATAAGTCGGACGTTTCAAAGCATGCGCCCGGCAGGTTGGTGCGTTCCGCCCGCAACGATGTTTTCCACCAAACAAATTCGCACGCCAAATCATTTTGGCGTGCAGTCTCGCCCGAGAAAACCGCATCGCACGCATGCCGCACGAACCATGCGACACGCGTGCGCAACCACCGGCTACTTCGAAATGGTTTCGAGCGCGATGCCCTTCGTGCGCGGCCCCATGAGTCCGATCGCGGTCATCACGATCGCCATCGCGCCCGCAATGAACGCGAACACGCCGAAGGTGCCGAAGCCTTTCAGCACGGCCGCGATCACGAACGACGAGAAGATCGCCGAGAAGCGGCTCCACGAATAGACGAAACCGACGGCCCGTGCGCGGATCGACGTCGGGAACAACTCGGCCTGATACGCGTGGAAGCTGTACGACATGATGTTGCTCGCGAGCGTGAGGCCGATGCCGAGCACGATCAGGAATGCGCCCACCGTCGTCTGGCTGAACAGCAGCCCGCAGACGACGATCGCCGCCGCCATCGCGACGATCACCGATTTACGCTCGAAGCGGTCGGCGATCACGAGGCCGATCAGCGGGCCGATCGGCGCCGCGAGCGCGATCACGCTCGAATACATCAGGCTCGACGTGATCGTGATGCCCTGCTTGATCAGCAGCGTCGGCACCCAGTTCGCGAAGCCGTAGAAGCCGACCGTCTGGAACACGTTGAAGATCGTCATCATGATCGTGCGGCTGCGATACGGCGGCACCCACATGTCGCGGAAGCTGCCGCGCGGCGGCACGGGCTCGGCCGGCGCGGGCGGCGGCAGCGGCCGCCCGTATTCGGCTTCGACCTTCGCCTCGAGCGCGCGCATGATGCGGTCGGCTTCGTCGACCCGGCCCTGCTGCGCGAGCCAGCGCGGGCTTTCCGGCAGTTCGCGGCGAATCCACCAGACGAAGAGCGCGCCGTGCGCGCCGATCAGCACGACCCAGCGCCAGCCGTCGAGGCCGAACGGCGCATGCGGCACGAGCAGATACGCGAGGAACGCGACCACCGGCACCGCGACGAACCCGACCGCCTGCTCGCACGCGAATGCGCGGCCGCGGATCTGCTTCGGCACGAGTTCGGAGATGTACGTGCCGATCGTCACCATCTCGACGCCGAGCCCGAGACCGACGACGAAGCGCCAGAAGTTCAGCCCGGCCGCGGTGTCCTGGAACGCCATCACGACGTTGGCGGCCGTGTACCACAGCAGCGACCACGTGAAGATCGCACGGCGGCCGAAGCGGTCGGCGAGGAAGCCGCACGCGATCGTGCCGATGAACAGCCCGGAGAACAGTGCGGCGATGAAGCTCGCGACGCCGGTGGTGCCGAACAAGCCGTGCGTCGTCGCCGAAAGAATGCCGCTTTTCACGAGGCCGGGCGCGACGTAGCCGCTGTACAGCAGATCGTAGAGTTCGAAGAAGAAGCCGAGGCTCAGCAGTACGACGAGTTTCCAGACGCTGCGGGTCGGCGGCAGGCGGTCCAGGCGGGCCGAGATGGCGCCGGGGTCGATGGATGGGGATTGGGAAGATGCCTGCGAAAGGCTGTCCGTTGAGGCCATCTTGGGCGCGTCTCCTGATCGTGTCGTGTTGTGTGTTGTTGTCCGGCGACCGTCGAGCCGCCGTCGGGCGAATCGCTGCATTGTACCGGCACACCCGTCCTGCGGTCCGGCCGCGCTGCGTGCACCGAGCCGATTCGGACACCCCGATTTCGCGCCGGACAATGTGTAAATTGCGTAACCGTCTGTCGGGTACGGAAAACGCGTCGGAACGACGATCCGGCGCCGCCCGCGCCGCGTCCGGGCGGCGGCGGCCCGACGGTACGGGCCTGCCGCGCCGTTTCGCGCGCGCGCACACCGCCGGGATCGCCGAAAACGGGGTACGCAATCGGTACAACCACGCGTTCCGCGCCCCGGTAACATGCTACCGGGCCAACTACCGGCTTCCGGGCGCCTTTCGGCGACTGGCATTGTCGGCAAATCGTAAGCATTCCATGTTCATACAACGACTATCCACGTACGCCCGCCGGATCGCACTGATTGCGCTGCTGCAGTTCGCGGCGATCGCGACCGCATCGGCGTTTCCGGCGGCTGCTTCCGCCCCGGGCGCGAGCGGCACCGACGCGTCCGTGCCGACCATCTCGCTGAACGACGCCGTCGCGCAGCTCAAGCAGATGCAGGCCGAACAGGATCGCATCAAGCAGCAGACCTCGACCGCGTCCAACAGCAAGGAACTGGACGCGCTTGGCGATGCGACGCAGGAGCTGAGCACCGACGTCGCGAAGCTGCAGAGCGAGCTCGTTCCGCAGCGCGCGCAGGTCCAGGCGCAACTCGACGTGCTCGGCCCGGCGCCGGCCGAAGGCGCCGCGCCGGAAACGCCGGCCGTCGCGAAGCAGCGCGCGACGCTGACCGCGCGCAAGACGCAGCTCGATGCGGCGCTGAAACAGGCCGCCGACCAGAAGACCAACCTCGCGAACCTGACCGAACAGTTCGCGAAACTGCATCGCGGCCTGCTGAAGAACCAGCTCGCATTCCGTTCGGGCGGCATCTTCAGCGCGCAGTTCTGGCTGCCGCTGTTTCACCTTCCGCCGGACGACGTCCAGCGGCTCGATGATTTCAACGACGAACTGCGCGACATGCTGCGCTCGTCGTGGGTACCCGGACAACGGCCGATCACCGCGCTGCTGCTGATCGCCTCGTTCGCGATGTGGCTCGGCGGCCGCCGGCTCATCGAGCGCGGGCTCGCGTGGATCTGCCTGAACCGCCTGCCGCCCACCCGCTTGCGCCGCAGCGCGCTGGCGCTGTCGACCGCGCTGTCGACATTCCTGGCAACCGCGTTTGCCGTTCAGATCCTCTACCTCGCCGTCGCGCGCCACTACGAGCTCACGCCGGCGCTGACCGATCTGTGGGACCAGTTCGCGAAGCTCGCGGCGACCTGCGCACTGATCGCCGGGCTCGGCCGCGCGCTGCTCTGCACGAAGCATCCGTCGTGGCGCCTGCCGGCGCTCGCCGACCCCGTCGCGCTCGCGATGAAGCCATTCCCCGGCATCCTGGCCGCGCTGCTGCTGATGTCCGGCACGCTCGAATCGATCAACCGGATCGTCGACACCAGCCTGTCGGTCACGCTGTTCGGCCGCGGCATCGTATCGCTCGTCGTCGCGCTGACGGTCGGCGCGTCGCTGCTGCGTTCGAACCGCGCGCGCAGCGTGCTCGCGGCGGCCGGCGAGGCGCCCGAGCAGCGCTCGACGCTCGCCGGGCTGATCCACGCCGGCGTCACGCTGGCAATCGTCGTGTCGCTGATTGCACTCCTGATCGGCTACGTCACGGTCGCGCGCTTCATCACTTACGAGCTCGTATGGTTCGAGATCGTGCTGTGCGCCACCTACATCCTGATCCAGTTGACGCGCGATGCGAGCGAAAGCCTGTTCTCCGCGAGCCTGTCGACGGGCCAGCAGATCAAGAACCTGTTCGCGCTCGAAGACCGGCACCTCGACCAGGCCCGCACGGTCCTGTCCGGTTTCGGCACGAGCCTGCTGATGCTGATCGCGGCCATCGCGCTACTAACGGGCGGTTTCGGCACGACGCCGGGCGACCTGCTCGACAGCGCGGTCGCGATGATCGGCAGCCAGCGGCTGCAGAGCCTGAACATCATGCCCGACCGGATCCTGAACGCCGTGATCGGCTTCGCGATCGGCTTCTACCTGCTGCGTTCGCTGCGCCGCTGGCTCGACGGCGAGTTCATGCCCGCGCTCGGCATGGACACGGGGATGCGCGTGTCGCTGATCACGCTGTTCACCAACGTCGGCTACGTGCTGCTCGTGCTGATGACGCTCGGGCTGCTCGGCGTCAGGTGGAACAACCTCGCGTGGATCGTCAGTGCGCTGTCGGTGGGTATCGGCTTCGGCCTGCAGGAGATCGTGAAGAATTTCGTGTCGGGGCTGATCCTGCTGACCGAGCGGCCGGTGAAGGTGGGCGACATGATCAGCATCGCGGGCGTCGAAGGCGACATCCGCCGCATCAACGTGCGCGCGACCGAGATCCAGCTCAGCGACCGCTCGACGGTGATCGTGCCGAATTCGCAACTGATCTCGCAGAACCTGCGCAACGTGACGATGGGCAACAGCACGCAGGGCGTCGCGACGCTGGTGTTGACGTTCCCGCTGAACACCGATCCCGAGCAGGTGCGCGACCTGCTGCTCGATGCGTACCGCACGCATGAGGCGATTCTCGAGAAACCGGCGCCGTCGGTGACGTTCAGCCAGCTCGCGCCGGACGGGATCACGCTGAGCGTGACGGGTTACGTGTCGAGCCCGCGGATCGCGAGTTCGACGAAGAGCGATCTGCTGTTCGAGATCCTGAAGCAGTTGCGCGCGGCGGGGATCACGCTGTCGAGCCCGCAGATGCTGGTGGTGCAGAATATGCCGGCGGTGGAAAAGTAACGGGCGTTGCGCGCCAGCGCGTATTCGACTTGAACAGGCTGTCTGCGCTCGATGCGAAGGCTCACGACATCGTCCCCGGACACCGCTCGTTCGTCGCCGGCCCGCGTCAGGAATCCCGATCGACGCCGATGCGCACGATACCCCCATAGCCCCAAACACAACGGGCCGGCACCGCATCGCGGCAACCGGCCCGTTTCATCGTCAAGCGGCGCAACGCGCGCCGCGCGACATCACACGTCGAACTTCACCCCCTGCGCCAGCGGCAGCTGCCGGCTGTAATTGATCGTATTCGTCGCACGACGCATATAAGCCTTCCACGCATCCGAACCCGACTCGCGCCCGCCGCCCGTTTCCTTCTCGCCGCCGAACGCGCCGCCGATCTCCGCGCCGCTCGTGCCGATGTTCACGTTGACGATCCCGCAGTCGCTGCCCGCCGCCGACATGAACTGCTCGGCCTCGCGCATGTCGTTCGTGAAGATCGCCGACGACAGGCCTTGCGGCACCGCGTTGTGCACGGCGATCGCATCCTCGAAGTTGTCGTAGACCATCACGTACAGGATCGGCGCGAACGTCTCGCGCTCGACCACCGCCGATTGCTTCGGCATCCGCACGATTGCCGGACGCACGTAGTACGCATCCGCGTGACCGACGTCGACGCGCTCGCCGCCCTTCACTTCGCCGCCCTGCTCGCGTGCATCGGCCAGCGCCTTCTGCATCGCGTCGAACGACGCGCGATCGACCAGCGGGCCGACCAGCGTGCCTTCTTCAAGCGGGTTGCCGACCTTCACCGACGCATAGGCCTTCTCGATACGCGGCAGCAGTTGCTCGACGACGCTGCGATGGACGATCAGGCGGCGCAGCGTCGTGCAGCGCTGGCCGGCCGTGCCGACCGCCGCGAACGTGACCGCGCGCACGACGAGGTCGAGATCGGCGCTCGGCGCGACGATCATCCCGTTGTTGCCGCCGAGTTCGAGGATGCCGCGCGCGAGACGCTGGCTCAGCACCTTCGCGACTTCCGTGCCCATCCGCACGCTGCCCGTCGCGCTGACGACCGGCACCTTCTTCGATGCCGTCAGCACCTCGCCGACATCGCGCATGCCGAGCACCAGCTGGCTCAGCCCTTCCGGCGCGACGCCCGGATGCGTCTTCCCGAACTCGCGCAGCGCCTTCCCGAGCAGCACGTGGCAGGCGATCGCGGTAAGCGGCGTCTTCTCCGACGGCTTCCACACGACCGGGTCGCCGCACACGAACGCGAGCGCCGCGTTCCACGCCCACACCGCGACCGGGAAGTTGAACGCCGAAATCACGCCGCACACGCCGATCGGGTGCCACGTTTCCATCATCCGGTGGCCCGGGCGCTCCGACGCGATCGTGAGGCCGTAAAGCTGGCGCGACAGGCCGACCGCGAAATCGCAGATGTCGATCATTTCCTGCACTTCGCCGAGGCCTTCCGACGTGATCTTGCCGGCCTCGAGCGTGACGAGGTGGCCAAGCGCGGCCTTGTGCTCGCGCAGCACGTTGCCGAACACGCGCACGAGTTCGCCGCGCACCGGCGCCGGCACCGTGCGCCACTTGAGGAATGCGTCGTGTGCGGCGTCGATCTTGCGCTCGGCGTCGGCGGGCGTGTCGACGGCCAGCGTCGCGAGCGTCGCGCCGTCGAGCGGCGAACGCGCGGTCAGCGCATTGCCTTTCCACTGGGCGAGATCGATATCGAGCGCGGCAAGAATGTCGTTGAATTGCATCACTTCCTCTTCAGGGACAGATTGATCGGTGCGGCGGCAGCGCCGCCCGCGTGATTCGATTGGAGCGCGTTCGCGCGCCCTGTGCAAGCGGATGCGCAGCTCGACGGGCCCGGTGCGCCGCACGGCGCATCGCGCTGCGCCGCCGCCGAAAAGCCCGGCCGGACGGCGCGCCCCAGCCTCGCGAGGCACGATCCATGAAACACATTGTCGGCGGCCACAAGTCGGGCCGCTATTGATATTAACTCACGACTTCATTCCCAAAACGCAACACCTCGGCGACCCCAACCGATGCTTTTTAGTGCCGATACGGGACGTTTCCAAAGCCCGTAGCAGGGCGGCCAGACGCGTCCCGACGCGACGCAAGTTGATGACAAAGCCGCATCACCCTGTTCGGAAATATCGTTTGCCGCCCGTGCATCGGGCACACACAATCGGTGCGACGTCGAGGTGCAACGCACCCGGCGCGCCGCCGGCCGCCACTACGGCAGCCGGACGACAGACGAACGCGACACGGATCGCGGCCCGGTTCATCCGGCACGTTCCGCGAAGCACCACCGCTGCCCGGCCGGCAACGCGTCGCGCTTCGTCGCCGAAAAACAATCCCGGAGACAGCGCCCAGCACCCGCCATGCATTCAGATGCCCGCCCCGATTCGCCCCGTCCGTCCGGCTCGCCGCCCGCGAAGCCGTCCCTCCACCGCGCGCTGCAGGCCCGCCATCTGCGAATGATCGCGATCGGCGGCTCGATCGGCACGGGCCTGTTCGTCGCGTCCGGCGCGTCGATCTCGCAGGCCGGCCCCGGCGGCGCGATGCTCGCGTACATGGTGATCGGCCTGATGGTCTATTTCCTGATGACGAGCCTCGGCGAAATGGCCGCGTTCATGCCCGTGTCGGGTTCGTTCGCAACCTACGGCGCGAAGTTCGTCGACGAAGGCTTCGGCTTCGCGCTCGGCTGGAACTATTGGTACAGCTGGGCCGTGACGATCGCGGTGGAGCTCGTCGCCGCGCAGCTCGTGATGCACTACTGGTTTCCGCATGTGCCGGGCGTCTGGTGGAGCGCGCTGTTCCTCACGCTGATCTTCGCGCTCAACGCGCTGTCGGTGCGCGGCTTCGGAGAAGCCGAATACTGGTTCGCGCTGATCAAGGTGCTGACGGTGCTCGCGTTCGTCGGCGTCGGCCTGCTGATGATCTTCGGGATCATGCAGGGCGGCCCGAGCGCGGGCTGGGGCAACTTCACGATCGGCGACGCGCCGTTCGCCGGCGGCTGGGCGACGATGCTCGGCGTCGCGATGATCGCGGGCTTCTCGTTCCAGGGCACCGAAATGATCGGCGTCGCGGCTGGCGAATCGGAGCACCCGCGCACGACGATCCCGCGCGCGGTAAAGCAGATCTTCTGGCGCATCCTGCTGTTCTACGTGTTCGCGATCTTCGTGATCGGCGTGCTGATTCCGTACACCGACCCGAGCCTGCTGAAGAGCGACGTGACCGACATCGGCGTGAGCCCGTTCACGCTCGTGTTCCGCCACGCGGGCCTTGCATTCGCGGCCGGCGTGATGAACGCGGTGATCCTGACGGCCGTGCTGTCGGCCGGCAACTCGGGCATGTACGCGTCGACGCGGATGCTCTACAACCTCGCGGTCGAAGGCCGTGCGCCGCGGCTGTTCGCGAAGCTGTCGCCGGGCGGCGTGCCGCGCAACGCGCTGTATGCGACGACGGCCGTCGGCGCACTGTGCTTCCTCACGTCGCTGTATGGCGACAAGACCGTCTACCTGTGGCTGTTGAACACGTCGGGCATGGCCGGCTTCATCACGTGGCTCGGCATCGCGGTCAGCCACTACCGGTTCCGCAAGGGCTTCCTGAAGCAGGGCTACCGGCTCGACCAGCTGCCGTACCGGTCGAAGTGGTTCCCGTTCGGCCCGCTGTTCGCGTTCGCGCTGTGTGCGGTCGTCGCGCTCGGCCAGGATTACCAGGCGTTCCTCGCCGACAAGGTCGACTGGGCGAGTATCGCCGCGACCTACATCGGCCTGCCGTTCTTCCTCGCGATCTGGCTCGGCTACGCGCTCGTGCGCAAATGCCGCCTGGTGCGCTACGAGGACATGGAGATCGCGCCGTGGATCGAACGCAACGCGACGCCCGAAGCGGCACCGCAGGCCGAAACCGGCTACGCGGGCTACGTCGCGCGCCCGGCCAACCCGGCGCCGGGCGCCTGACGGCCCGCCTCGCGCCGGCCGCCGC